>CAWLAW010000083.1:0-8662 GCA_963854885.1 Gammaproteobacteria bacterium
TTTGCGCGCCGTAAATTCCATCATTGTCTGCTGCGTCAGTCTACTCAGCGTCGAATTGGACTAATTTTGACCGGAGTTGAAACAAACAAAAAACGTTGGATTAGGTGGATTTAAACGTGATCGCTATACTATTGTCTTAAGCTGGCGGCGATATGCTGGGACTCACCATCGTGATGACTCCTGACCGTTGAGGCGCAACCAGCGGGGCGAGACTAGGGTCCGAAACGCGGAACGTCATACGAATTGAGATAGCGATGGATTTTACCGAGACAGCGGTCATTCGAATTGGGGCCAAGCAAGTCGATCGCCAATACCATCTTGCCCACATCGATTGCATACTCGGGGCACTTGCATCGGCCCTATTATTCGGCATTACGTGGATTTACGCGGCCCAACCGATTATTGTCGCACTAAGTGCTGCGCCACTCGTTATTTCAATCTGCCGTTGGCTGCTTGCGCTAATTTACAACCGCTCGTCGCCACCGAGCTCGGCGGTAAGAAGATGGCAAACATTATTTAATATCGGTGCGTTAACTAACGCGATCGCGTGGGGTGCTGCCGCCTCACTCATTGTGCTTTCTGGCGAAAGATCCGCCGGGACCCTCGCCGCCAGCGTAACAATTATCGTGTCGTTATCAACGGTCATCCTTTACGCCGGCGCAGCAAAAACGACCGCCGCCTTCGCAATTCTCTCGCTAGCGCCTCCGGCAATTGTGGCGGCGATCCAGAGTACCCCTAGTGCATTTTTAATCTGCGGCGTACTCATTGTGTGTTTAATCATCGCAATTGGCGGATCGATTTTGGTGAAACGCTTGGTCTGGGACGCGGTAATAACGACGACCGAAAATGAACAATTGGTCGGCCATTTGGATCAACGACGCACTCAGGTTGAAAAATTAAACATTGCTTTGAAAACGAACGCTGATAAGCGTGAGCAAGCCGAAATTACGTTAAGGCGAACCGCTGCCGACCTAGGATTCGTTCAGGGTAAGGCGCGTGCCTTAGCAGATACCCTGGAGCGCGTTTCTCCGATGTGCCAGGTGACAGGGTTATCTAACCGACGCAACTTCGATCAACAATTCGAATCCGAATGGCGCCGTGCAACACGAGATAAGAAGCCGATTTCCTTAGTGATCGTCGAAATCGACGAGTATCCGGAGTATCTAGAGGCATACGGTAGCCAATCGTCGGATGGCTTGTTGAAAAGAGTCGGTCACACGGTGAAAGGGTTCGGACGTCGAGCGGGCGATCTTGCGGGTCGCTATGAGGACGGAAAACTTGCCATCATGTTACCCGGTTGTGACGCTCTCGATGCAGTTCGCATAGCCGAAGCACTACGCAAGCGTGTGGAATCTATAAAAGTCGTTCACGCAGGTGCTAAGAATCGCGACACCGTCACGATCCACCTGGGCGTTGCGACGATCAAACCGGCGCTGAGCTTACCAAGCACAGAATTACAAAAACGATCGGACGCAGCGTTATACGAGGCACGCTTTCAAGGCGGTAATAAGGTTGTCGTTTATAAACCGCTAAGCAAACTCAAACTCGAACGATGGGATAAAGTTAACGACGGCCCCCTGAGCGAACAAACCATGCTGCAAAAACTGCTCGTCTGGGGATACGACACAGCGAAATCGATGCTCCGCAATAATGAAAAACCGCGCGAACATGTATCCGAACATGATACAGTTATCGCTGCGTTAGCCGGCGAACTATTAGTCAATGTTGAAGGTCACACTATGGCGATAAAGGGTGGCGATTCGATTTTTGTGCCGCGCGGTGTCGCGCTATTACTGCAAGCACGCGGCGATAACCCCGTCGTCATTTTTATCGCTACTAAAGAGTAATTAAGTAGATTGCTTAAATCCAATAGCGCAGCCCACGATAGAACAGGCGAATAGCACGACGATGTCGCGGGCCTCCGTCCAACGTCATTTGAACGGGTCGCGCACTCTATTTTGGCGAGAACGGATCGCTGCTGGACACATCCGCAATCCAAGGTTCGCCGGGCGAGCAACCACCCGCGAGTTTCGTCCTGGTGTTTTAGTGATCTGCTTGTCCCTGCTGCTCGCGACATTAATTGGCTGTGCAGAAGACAACCCACAGCTATCCCGCTTGCTTCCCGATGCGACGATATTGGCGTTTGGCGATAGCTTGACGCGCGGGACTGGAAGTTCCGCCGGGGAAGATTATCCTGCGGTGCTCGCGCGTCTAACCAATCGCCCAGTTATCAATGCAGGGATACCCGGAGAAATATCGCAAGATGGTCTTGCACGCTTGGGAGAAATCCTCCGTCGGAGGAAACCCGCTCTAATGATCCTATGCCACGGCGGCAACGACATGCTGCGCAAGAAAGATCACTCCGTGACGCAACAAAATCTTGTGAGTATGATCGAACTTGCCCATCAGAATAGAACGGAAGTACTGCTCGTCGGCGTCCCGAAACCTGGACTATTGCTTGGTACGGCAAAATTTTACGCAGATGTCGCGAAGCAAACTGGCGTTCCTGCAGAGCTCGAAATCGTGACTCGAATACTTTCAAAACCTCAGTTTAAATCAGACCCCGTACACCCAAATGGACACGGTTATAGACTGATGGCCGAGTCGATAGTTGCCGCTCTTATAGATGCCGGTGCACTGTGAATAAGATCCCCGACATTTTCTTAGGTTCGAAAACCGTTGCATGTGTGGGAAAATGCCGTCCGCTAGACCCAAAACGTATTGGAGATTCCGAAGTATGAAATTGCCGTTTTGCATTATTCTCACGTGTTTCATCGTCACCAATGCGCGAGCCGTTGGTGTGTCGCTCGAAACGGTAAAAGAAAAATTTAGCTACTCAATTGGAATTCAAATCGGTCAAAGTCTGGTTCGTCAAGGGGTCGTCCTCGACGCTGACGCGTTTAATTTAGCTGTCCGTGATGCGCTAGATGGTTCGAAACCCCGCATCACTGCTGAGCAAATGGAGCAGGCACTGTCGAAAGGCGAAAACAACGTATCCAGTAATCTACGTGAACGAGCGAAAACAAATTTAGCCGCTGGCAAGGCATTTTTAACCGAAAATAAGACCAAAGAAGGTATTGTGGCGTTGTCTAGCGGATTGCAGTATCGCATTTTGCGCAGCGGGCCCGGAGAATTCCCGAAATCCAATAGTGCAGTGCTCGTTCACTACGTAGGGACGTTGATAGATGGTCGAGAGTTCGACAGTTCGCGCCGCAGGGGAGAAGCAGCAACGCTAAATATCGGTCAGGTTATCCGCGGTTGGCAAGAAGCCATTCCATTGATGCGCGTTGGTAGCCGATGGCAGATCTTTGTGCCGCCAAATTTAGCCTATGGCGCTAAAGGCGCGGGTGCGGTGATTGGACCCAACGAAGCGCTCATCTTTGAAATTGAATTACTGGACATCGTAAAATAAATTTGCAGGCCCAGCGGCTTGTCAAATACAACAATCAGCGTAGCATACGCGAAATCGAGGCACGAAAGACCCAAAATGATTGAAGTTGAGCGTAAACCCGGTGAAGAACCCATGGTGTTTAATGTCGTAATTTCCGACACGGCGGGAAGCACGAAGCACCGCGTGACTCTAGCGGACGCAACTTATCAAAAGCTCGCGGCCGGTAAGGTTACACCGGACGAGTGCGTGGAAGCTGCATTCAAGTTTCTGCTAGAGCGTGAGTCCAAGTCAGATATCCTACCTAGCTTCGATATAAACGTAATAAATATGTCATTCCCGAGCTTTGAGCGAGAGTTTGCTGGCTATATGTAGGTTTTACCTCTGTCAGTTTCCTAGCAGTATCTCGCAAGACCCAACAGAACCTGATTCGGCACGGCGTAGTAATCCACTTAACTGATTTAACCCGAGTCCCGTAATTCCGACACCTAACGATGCGCCGCGCTCGAGAATGCCGAGCTTATTTACAGACATCCTAGGATTCGCGAACGTACCAGTCACATCGATAGATTCTACGACCGACAGCCCGTCGGGCACTAGTTCGAAATGTTGCTGCGGTCGACACTGTAGCGCTGTTAGTTCGGCTCCGAAATCGAGCTCCCCGCCGCACATCATCGTAAAGTGTTCGGTTTGCAATCCAATTATTCGCTCAGCGTGTGCCTTTCCCGCAACGAGGTCGAACCGAGCCTTCGCGCACCGGAAGTGAGTTGTAGTGTCTCGCGTCGCGAATGGGTTTAACCCGGCAACGACGTAGGACAACAGATCGCTACCCGCGCGCTCCAAGTCATTGCTCGCCAGCGTCCCGCGCTCGACATCCACAGTGAGTGATCCGTTTGCCACTGATACTATTTCGGCAAGTGAATTTCCGCCGCCGGTTATTTCAAAGCGCAGATTAAAAAGCGCAGACACGTTATCAGTAAACAACGATAAGTCTGTCGATGGAACACTTTTCGCTACGACGCTAATTTCGTTAGTCCTTTGCTCCAGTTCTTGAGTCCACTGAAAAATAAAGTCGCCCTCTCTGCCTATCTGCCCGCTTCCCGCCGCCGTAAATTTACCTTCTCGAATTTGAATCGGAATGCGTAAATTGTCGATCTCGTTACCTGCAATTGAAACTCGCCCTATCGATATCTCTGCAACTCCCTGTATCTCTTTTAGCCAGTTCGGCAGCAATATGTTGTGACTAATCACGGACTCCGGGCCACCGACAATACGCGGCGACAGCGATTCCGCAATTGAATCCGCACAGACAAAAATTGCAAGGCATCCTAATACTCCCGTCAGTATCGTGCGCATATCAACTGTTAGACGACAGATTCTTGGTCGATTCGCTGATTCGGCTTAGCACCAATTGACCAAACAACTCACAACGCCATCCCGTATAAAACCGAATATCTTTTCTGCCGGCAATAGCGGACTCTATCTCTCGGCGGGTTGCGATTAGCGTACTCGAAACGTCGTGATCAGAGGCCGCCGTTTTCAACGCATCGAGCAACTCGCGGACTAACGCTTTGCCGGCACTCGTCATCTTGCGAAGTAGCACTGTGTCCGGCATCACAGGGGTAGCGTTTTCATGACGTGACGCTTCAAGCATTCCTTCTCCATCACGGCGAATGAAGCTCGGCGAGATACCTTCGATACGTGCGAGATCGGCTAAGTTCGACGGAGCAGCGCGCACCACCGCAAGGATCCGATCGTCTTTTAACACCCATCCCCGCGGTAGGTCTCGCTGTTGCGCGAGCCGTTCTCGCCAAGAGGCAAGTGATACTGCACTAGAGAGTTGCTCGTACTCAAGTTTTTCTATGCCCTTCAGCTTTCTCCATGCTTGCGCAGGATCGTTGTTATACAGATCGACGTCGCTTAGACGAATGCACTCTTCGCTCAACCAAGATTCTCGCCCGCGTTGAACAAGCTCGTCTTCTAAGTAACGCTTCACGCCTTCTAAGTAACGTACATCGTCCGCCGCATATTCAAGTTGGCGTGTCGAAAGTGGCCGTCGCGTCCAGTCAGTTCGGGATGAGCTTTTATCCAAATCTAACGAGTAAAACTCCGCCACCAATCCGGCGTAGGCGATCTGGTCGGGTCGACCAACTAACGCCGCCGCAATTTGCGTATCAAACAATGGCGTCGGCAGCTGCTGTGCTTGATTAAAAAACAACTCCAGATCTTGCCGAGCGGAATGGAATATTTTTACCAAATTCGGTGAGTTCAGGGCGTCAAACAGCACCTCATTGTTGCCAATTGCGATCGTGTCGATACACCAAATACGATCGCCGGCAGCAAGCTGAATCAAACACAATTTTGGGTAATACGTACGTTCCCTAATAAACTCCGTATCGACCGCAACAGTCTGATGCTGGGCCAAATACTTCAGGCATTCGGCCAGCTGCGTCGAGGTTTCAACATAATAGGTTTTCTGGTTCGTATTCATTTAAGTCTGATTAGGCTGTCCGTTTCTGACAGTTTCCATTGATCTAAGAACGACAATGCAAAAGCGCTATTGAGCACATCCGGTGCCATATTCCAATGGGCCACTAAATACTTCAACATTTGTTCGCATTTGGCTTTAACTTCCAGTAACTTATTGTAAATTATTGGGTTGTCAAACACGATTTCAGTTCGAAACTCTGCGATCTGGGAGCAATTAAGCTAAACTTCTTTACCTCACGCATTGTCGTAGTCAGTGAAATATTTCGAATATGATAGCAAGCCGGTTTAAATCTCATATGAGTTGGCAGTTGAAAATCCTCGTCGTGTGGTTTGCATTGTTTTGCGCAAACGCGAGCGCGAACGCGCCGATCACGTCCACCGACGATTTATCCCCTAAGGTCGAGCACAAGCGCGCGACGCGACTGATCACACATTTTCTTGCAAACTATCATTACAAAAAGCCCCCGTTGGACGATGCGTTATCTAAGAAAATATTCGATCGATACATCGAAATGCTCGATCCAACTAAAAGCTACTTGTTGCAGTCCGACATGGATGAGTTCAATAAGCATCGGACCTTGGTTGACGATTATCTACGACATTCAGATTTGCAACCCATCTACGACGTCTATGTGCGCTATCGACAACGTGTGGAAAAACGCATTGCGACGGCAATGGTACAGCTTGAGCAAAAATTCGACTTTACCCGCGAGGAAACATTCACATTTGATCGTGAAGAGTCCGAATGGGCGTCATCCGAGCAAGACCTAGACGAACTTTGGCGCAAACGGGTCAAAAATGACACCTTATCTTTGCAATTGTCAGGCAAAAAACCAAAGGAAATTGGCGAGACTTTGCGCAAACGTTATGAAGGTATCACGCGGCGCACGGGGCAACTAAATAGCGAAGATATATTTCAAATGGTTATCAACGCGTATACGACCTCGATCGATCCACATACGGCCTACTTCTCACCGCGAACGTCCGAAAATTTCAAGATTCGGATGAGCTTATCCTTGGAAGGAATCGGTGCTGTTCTGCAGACGGACAATGAGCATACGCTGGTCCGCGAAATTGTACCTGGGGGTCCTGCTGACAAAGGCGGCGACCTACACCCGGATGATCGAATTGTCGGCATTGCCCAGGGACTCGATGGCGACGTCGTCGACGTTGTCGGTTGGCGTCTCGACGACGTCGTCGATTTGATCCGCGGAAAGAAAGGGACGCTTGTTCGCCTGGAAATACTTGAGAAAGAAACGGGACTTGATGGGCCGGCAACGCTAATCAGTATTGAACGCAACACAATAAAACTTGAGGAACAGGCGGCTAAAAGCTCGGTAATCGAAGTGGGTGACGGTAACGATCAACTGCGCATCGGAGTCATTGACTTACCTACGTTTTATATGGATTTTGAAGCGAGAGCCCGCGGTGACGAGGATTTTCGCAGCACCACGCGCGATGTCAGACGTCTAATAGCCGAGTTCGAAAACACAGGTATAGACGCGTTGATTGTCGATCTGCGCAGCAACGGCGGCGGCTCGTTAAGCGAGGCGACGGATTTGACCGGTTTATTCATTGACAAGGGCCCGGTGGTCCAGGTGCGCAATTCCCAGGGCCGAGTTCAATTAGAACGCGATTCTGATAGTGGGGTCGCATTTGCAGGCCCATTAGCCGTTTTGGTCGATCGAAACAGCGCCTCGGCCTCGGAAATATTCGCTGGCGCAATCCAAGACTACGGTCGTGGCATCGTGTTGGGAGAGCCAACGTTCGGCAAAGGCACGGTGCAAAACCTAGTTAATTTGAATCGTTTTGATGACACGATGGGTGGAAAATTGGGGCAATTGAAAGCCACAATTGCGCAGTTTTTTCGCGTTGCCGGTGGCAGCACGCAGCACAAAGGCGTTATCCCTGATATCAACTTTCCAACTGCATTGAGTACGAAAGATCATGGTGAACGGGCGCTCGACAACGCATTACCGTGGGATCAGATAGCTGCCGCACGATTTACACCGGCTCGTAACGAAATTTCGGATATTACGTTGCTCCAACGTGATCACGAACAACGCGTTGCAGCCGACCCTGCATTCCAGGCGGTGTTGGCCCAAGAGGCCGCTATTGAGATTGCGCGCCAGCGCAGTGAAGTTTCGCTAGTATTCGAAACCCGCAAAGCCGAGCATGATAAAAATAAGCGCGAGCAGCGCGAGCGGCAGAATCAAATTCGAGTCGCCCACGGTCTTGAACCACTTAGCGCAGACGTCGACGAAAGCGATGACGACAAGAAGAAAGACGACGAACCAGAATTTGACGTCATTCTTGATGAAGCAAGTTTAATCGTGAGTGACATGATACGCAGTCAGTCGCCGGTCACTCGACTAGTGGATACCGATGTGAAACGCATCCCGCAAATAAAAATTGACCCGGAGCACACTAAAGCGCAAGTGCACTAAATCGCGTTGGCCCGTCCGCGTTCAGCAAATGTAGCCAAATTGTTGATCCACATAATAATGTCATCGATAGAGTAGACAGCATTTGCCGGACTCGGATTCGGTGTCACGAAGATCGACATCTTGGGCTCGGTGCTCGGCTGGATCCCCCAATTGATCACTTGCGGTTTTTCATTCAAGCCATAACGACAATACATCCTATAGCCCACCTTGCCCTGAAACCATATTATCTGTGGTCGATATTGCGCTATTTTACGCAGCAAGTCGGCTGCCCCAAGACGATAATCTGCAGCACGCAACTCGGATATTCCCGCTGTTGGACGCTTTACAACATCGGTGA
>CAWLAW010000084.1:0-8657 GCA_963854885.1 Gammaproteobacteria bacterium
GTTGCGACCACCAGGCAGTTAGTGATTGGCTTTGATCGCGGCCGGTAAAAAACGCCAGTTTCTTCGGATCGCTCTCACGAATGTCGCCAAGCCATTTCGTCGCGATCGTAAGCGCTTCATCCCATTCGATTTCTTTGAAATCGCCAGAACCGCGCTCGCCGACTCGTAGCAAAGGTTTCGATAGTCGTGCAGGAGAATAGTGCTGCATGATACCCGCAGCGCCTTTGGCACATAAAACACCCTTATTAACCGGATGGTTCGGGTTCCCCTCGATGTATCGAACGGTGCCGTTTTTAAGATAGACACGGATGCCGCAGCGACACGCGCACATGTAGCACGTGGTTGTTTTAACTTCGTCTGCCACGTCCCCTGCCGTTTCCGCAGGTGAAGATACCGGTGGTTCGGACATGTTTGCTACTTCCATCGTAGTTCGTAGCTCGGTTGAGCCACTCAGGGCAGAATTATATTATATTTTAAAGTTATAACTATATATCATTAAGGAATATATGCGTTTCCACTAATACGCAATTACGGAGCTAGCTACAGCGTCGACTCTGCCCTTTTGACTTTTGAGGATTGCGGGCTTATTTGCTCGTTATCTAATCGGCACGGCGAGAAATTTATCAATGCGTTCGGACAACGGCTTGCGCGCCTCACTCGACGGATTCATGTCACCATCCAAAATACTAATCGTAATGTAGCCTTCGGCAAATTGTTGCATATCGGAATTCGGGACATTGGGATCGATCGGATCGCCATGCCTTAACGTCGCTTTATATTCACCGTCCCTCTCAGTTTCCAAATAAACCGGCGCAAACCCTCCGACTCGCGCCACATTCGTCAATGCGACACCCTTTATATCCGCACCCGGTATGGCTGGGAAATTGATGTTCACTAACTGATTCGGCGGCAGCATCGGCGCGTCCTTAACCCGGCTAAGCTCAAGCTGTTTTATAAACCGCACGGTAAATTGCGCGGCTGGTCCGAACGCAGCCGTAGTACTGGGGAAGCGATCAGGCTTTGCATCGCGTTCGGATAAGTCCAAGCCGGCGGACACGGCGATCGCTGGTATGGATAGTTGGGTTGCCATAATAGCGGCACCAACGGTGCCAGACAGGTTCGCATTAGAGCCTAAGTTTTGACCAAAATTGATCCCGGAAATTACGATATCGGGACGTTTCTCCGCGAGTAATTTAGCTAATGCGAAAGACACAGAATCGGCAGGCGTTCCGTCGATAACCCAGAAATTGCCCTCTAGCTTTTCGACCATAATGGTGCCGAGCGTTACCCGCATACTGCTGCCGCTTTGTTGCTCGCGGGGCGCAGCTACGGAGACCTCATAGCCAGCGTCGAGCAACGCTTTGTGCATCGCAGTTATGCCTTGTGCCTCGAAACCGTCGTCATTTGTGAGCAATACATGCAAGGGTTCGGCGCACAGCGAGGCGCAGCTCAACAACAGCGCCGCAATAATGGCGAATTGGCACCTACTCCTCTTCCGCCGGAGCATTCTGATTCGAAGTCTTGATGATGCTGATTTCATCTCTTAGTCCTTATTTTGTTGATTTTTAAACGTTATGCCGCTTGCCCGAGCTTAGTTTAACGAATGCCCGAAGCGCCCGGCTAGCCCGACGAGGTGACGGCCGGCCAACAGTTCGTTAAAGTTACCGGTCACACTTTAAAACATTGAACTTTATCTAGGAGAAAGTCGCTATGACTGAGGCCGTAATTGTATCAACTGCCCGAACACCGTTATGTAAGAGCTGGCGCGGGTCCTTTAACATGACGCACGGCGCAACTTTAGGCGGTCACGTGGTCAAGGCGGCAATCGATCGTGCCGGAATCGAGCCTGGCGAAGTCGAAGACGTCATTATGGGGTGTGCAACGCCGGAAGGCGCAACTGGATCGAATATCGCTCGCCAGATTGCCTTGCGTGCCGGCATGCCCGTCACTGTTTCGGGAATGACAGTTAACCGATTTTGTTCGTCGGGTTTGCAATCTGTGGCACTCGGCGCGCAGCGCGTGATCGCCGGTGAAGCGGATATCTTTGTCGCCGGTGGGGTCGAGTCAATTTCCTGCGTACAAAACGAAGCCAATCAGCACATGCTCGTCGAATCTTGGCTGCGAGAAAATAAGCCCGGTATTTACTGGCCAATGCTACAAACGGCAGAGAATGTTGCCAAGCGCTACAAGATCGATCGTGAACCTCAAGATCGATATGGCGTTGAGAGCCAAAATAGAGCAGCGCAAGCTCGTGAAGACGGAAAATTCGACGACGAAATCGTACCAATTACGACGCAAATGAAAATCGTCGATAAGGAAACGGCTGCGGAAACCATCAAAGAAGTTACCGCTAGCGTCGACGAAGGCATTCGTCCTGGCACAACTTATGAGGGCGTCTCGCAGATCAAACCTGCGGTCGAAGGCGGCGTTATTGCGGCCGGCAATGCCAGCCAATTTTCTGATGGTGCCGCGGCGCAAGTGATCATGAGTGACAAGCTAGCGCAACAAAAAGGTCTCTCGCCATTAGGCATTTTCAGAGGCTTTGCGGTCGCCGGCTGTGAGCCTGACGAAATGGGCATCGGGCCTGTTTTTGCGATCCCGAAATTGCTCAAAAATGCAGGGATGACGGTCGATGATATCGACCTCTGGGAGCTTAATGAGGCCTTTGCAGTACAAGTGATTTACTGTCGCGACAAACTCGGAATTCCGAACGAAAAACTCAATGTAAACGGCGGTTCAATTGCGGTCGGACATCCGTATGGAGTCACGGGTAGTCGTTTGATTGGTCACGCCTTGATTGAAGGTAAACGCCAGGGCGCGAAAAATGTCGTCGTGACCATGTGCGTTGGCGGCGGTATGGGCGCGGCAGGTTTATTCGAAGTTTGCTAACGATTGTTGCTTAGAGCTTGCGGGTTCTTTTGTGCCCGCGAGCTCACTATTTTCTCACGCGAAGTTTTACTCTCCAAAAGACACTTCAGTTGCCTCATTAATGACGGCAAGAAATTCTTCGCCGTAACGCTCAAGTTTCACCTCTCCCACCCCATTAATGCTGCGCATCGCGCCTAAGCTGATGGGTCTCCATTCAATCATTTCAAGCAAGGTCGCATCGTGGAAAACTGCGTATGGGGGGATTCCCTGCTCTTTAGCAAGACGCGTTCGAACCTCACGCAAAGCGCCCCACAGCTCTTCATTCTCGGCGCTCACCTCAGCACGAGGTGGGCGTTTGCGTTTGCTGCGCTCCTTGGTCTCGGGATCTTCGCGGAGCCGCAGCACTAGTTCGCCTCTAAGTAGTGGCCGACTGGCGCTGGTTAATGTGAGTGCGCCGTATCGCTCCGAATCTGCATGGACAAATCCGCGCACCATTAACTGCCGTAGAACCGATCGCCACCGCTGTGCGCTCGTATCTGCGCCGATCCCAAACGTGCTCGTTTGTGTGTGATTGTGTTGGCGAACTTTATCGGTCGTTTTACCGAGCAATACATCGATCACGTGACCCGCGCCAAAACGTTGGCCGGTACGATAAATACACGATAAGAGCTGCTGCGCCACGGTCGTTGCATCCCACGTCGCCGGAGGGATAACGCAAACATCGCAATTGCCGCAGCTTTCGTTAGATTCGTCACCAAAATAAGCGAGTAACGCGCGGCGCCGACAATTCGTAATTTCACACCAACCGAGTAACGCGTCGAGTTTCTGCCGTTCAAGGCGTTTATGGCTTTCATCAGCCTGTGAGGTATCGAGCATCTGACTCAGGCGCACAACATCTTGTAGGCCATAGACCATCCACGCATCGGCCGGCTCGCCGTCACGGCCAGCGCGGCCCGTTTCCTGGTAGTAAGCTTCGATACTTTTTGGCAAGTCGAGATGCGCGACAAAACGGACGTCGGGCTTATCAATACCCATGCCAAATGCGATCGTAGCAACGATCACTATGGCGTCTTCGCGTAAAAATCTATTCTGATGCTCAGCGCGCACTCCCGCAGCCAGTCCTGCGTGGTATGGCAACGCCTTAAACCCGCTCTGTTGTAACCAGGCAGCGGTACTGTCGACTTTCGCCCGAGACAGGCAGTAGACGATTCCGCACTCAGATTTTCGATTCTCTAGAAAAACACTAAGCTGGCGACGCGCATCCGTTTTAATCTGCACGCCATAATAAATATTCGGTCGATCAAACCCGCTGATGAATCTCTGCGGGCGGCTGAGCTGCAGGCGCGTTACGATTTCTTCTCTGGTTCGATTATCTGCGGTCGCCGTTAAGGCGATGCGTGGCACATTTGGGAACCAATCCCGTAATTCGCCGAGGGCCAGGTAATCTTGACGAAAATCATGCCCCCACTGTGAAACGCAGTGGGCCTCGTCTACGGCGATCAATCCGATTTGGGCTTGCCTAAGCACATCCCGCATATGTTCCTGCACTAAGCGCTCTGGCGCGACATAAAGGAGATCTAGCTCGCCGGAATTTAATTTCGATATTACCTCACGTTGCTCGGCAGGGCTGATCGATGAATTCAAATACGCGGCGCGCACCCCAACTTGGGTTAGCGCCAATACTTGATCGTGCATTAACGCAATAAGTGGTGAGACAACTAACGTGACCCCGGGCAGGATCAAAGCGGGGATTTGGTAGCAAATAGATTTTCCGCCGCCCGTCGGCATTAACACCAGGCAATCTTGCCCGTTTGTTACGGCGTTAATGACCTCAAGTTGGTGTCCACGAAACTCGAGGTAACCGAAAACAGAACGCAGTAATTGTTTTGCTTGTTCTTCGTGGTCTAAAGGTGCCGCGTGCGTTGCACTCATCGTAGAATAGATGAGTGCGGTCCGTGCTCGACGAGTTCTTTCAGTGCGACGAGTTTTTCCTGCAAATATCCAGGTAGCGACTCGAACGGATCGAGTTCCAACTCCTCGATGTGGCGTTTCGCAACACCGACTAGTGCCGTATGTTCTTCTTCGGTGAGACTAAAACACAATGCTAGCCAGCACGCGTTCTGCATCGCGTCGGAATCTTCGATTTCGTAACCCTCTGGCGGAGAAAATTTTTGCGTGCAAATAAGATCAAGCGCAATTTCAGCTAGATTTTCCATAATGCCATTACTCCTTTATGTCATCGATCGATCGGCGTCGATCGTTCGCAGGGTTACTTGCGAGGACTATTCAGTTGGATACCTCTCAGCCTAGATCCATTCCGCAAAAATACCACGAAATGCTTCGTTAAAGCTGATTTGAGTACTCGGTTCGATCCAAATAAACCCGCCCGGCGCCAGTTTGATCGTCGCCGATCCTTGCGTCTTTGATGCGCTGATCGTTGCGGTCGTCGATTTAAATGTCACTAACAATCCGTAAACCGCGTAGTCGGTCGGTTGAGCAAATGTTTGCGCGTTAACTTCGTAGACCCGAAACCTGTTCGACTCCCATGACATCGTGTGATCACGGTGTGCAATCGGTTGAGCCGCGCGCACCGGTGGTCGTTCTAGTGCTTCCGCCCCGACCATATGCATCGTGCCCGGGCCGACGTTTTTAACCTGGTGGATTAGCGACTCGGTTCGATGTGCACGACTCATTGTCCCGCCGCACGGCGCCACGGTTTGAATTGTCGGCTTATTCTGGAACGATTCTTCGACGTCTGCATCGGTGATAACGAAATACACCGTATCTTCGCAATGGCGATGGAAGTGAGTCTTGTTGTCTGGCGGCAATTGGATCTCATATATATTGGTGAAGGCGTTGCGTACATGAAATTGGTGGCGCGGTTCGTCATAAACCTCGCAATACTTTTCCCCGGTGAGATACGGATCGCTCATGGTGCACTCCTCAAAGGTCCAGAAACTTATATGAATCGGCGGCCGCAATTCCTGCTAATACCGTTGCAGGTTCCCGGTACTTGTTGAAACGGTTGCGGTCCTCGGCATTTCGCGGCGCATGGCCTAAATAGCAGCCTAACGATTGACTGCGCTTTAGCGCGGCGTTACCGAAAGCTAGCCGGGATGTTTCCCAATTTTTCAACGCGATTTTGACAGCCGCTTCGTCGCCGTTGAGTGCCAGCGCAAGCGAACTGGCATCACCAGCGGCTTTAGATACCCCGAGGCCAATATGAGGTCGTAGCGTAAATGCTGCATCACCGATCAATATTGTGCGGCTAAAAATCATTTTTTCACAGCGGTGCTCGAAGATGGGTTGCAGGAATGGTCTATCAGTATTAGCGACGACAGCGCGAAATTGAGGCGGCAATAAGTCCTGCGCAGCGCACCGCATGGCCGTTGTTACCTCGGGCGCGATTAACGACGGTGGAATACCATCCTCATGCAGCCGCCCTTGTGTGTCTGTAAAGACCTGCTCGTATTCGCGGCCGGCGGCGACCGGTCGATACCAAACCCAGTTGTACCATCGCTGGCCGCGCTGTAGCGTATCGTCCGGCCCGGGCACTGTGTAGCCGAGCATGTGCTCACCTGGTGGCAAGTAAAACGCCATTCGTTCTTCAAGCTCAGCTACCTCGTCCCCCATTAGCCGCGACTCAATGACCAAACCTCTCCAGGCGACATACCCAGCGTAATTCAATGTTGACATGGGGCTAATCTCGCGGCGAACAGTCGAGCGTACGCCGTCAGCACCAATCAACCAGTCGAATTCTTGACGAGCGCCGCCGGCGAATTGCAGTTCGACTTTATTCGAAAATTGCCTCAAACCGATTAGCCTGCGGCCGGCGTGATAATGGCGGTCCGGGAACGCACGGCGCAAAAATCGATATAACATGCCCCACGAAGCAAATAGCTGTGGCGTTTTATTCGATGCCGTCGCAGATCCGTCCTGGCCAAGAAATAAACGGCCTTTTGAGCGCACGCCGAGCGGGTTGTTGATGGGAATGCCAGCTTGTTCGAACGCCTCAAATAACGCTAGATGTGGGGTGATCCCAGCCCCACGACTAGCGAGTTCATCGCCGCCTTTTTCGAACACGGCGACTTCGTATCCGCAGCGCAATAATGAAAGTCCTGCAATAAGACCCGCCATCGACCCACCAACGATCGCAATCCTACCTCGAGATTTGTGCATGGATGCCGGGTCTGCAGAGCCGAGGAAACGCAGTTGCATGAAGAACGTTGTTCACAAGCTCAGTGGCGCCGCGCTTCAGCGACCTTATTCGTTCGGAGGTGGGCTACGCGAAAAAATTAAGTTCGATCGTTAAACCGTCTGGATCGTTAACAAACAATTGCTGTAAATCAAAATCCGGCACGACGCGATGTTTGTAGGAGACGTCAAGATTATCTAGTTTGGCGCGAAAATCGTCGAAGTCACCACAACGAAACGCGATGTGATCAAGTGCGCCCGTGCCGCCGTCCGGTAGTAGCTGCGGTTTATCCAGGTACTTTTCGAAACTGTCCGTACCATCATCTCCCGCTAAATGAACTACTGCTCGCCCGTCCAGGTAAAGCCAGTAGCCGGGAAACTCGAACGGTGGGCGGTCGCCAAGCGCCAAGCCCAAAGTGTCAACATAGAAACTTTTGGTCGCTT
This sequence comes from Gammaproteobacteria bacterium, assembly GCA_963854885.1. GTDB lineage: Bacteria > Pseudomonadota > Gammaproteobacteria > UBA11873. The sequence continues at coordinate 7,507 of CAWLAW010000084.1, forward strand.
CAAGATCCGAAGCGTAGACGAGGAAATGATCTAAAGATTGCATCGACATAATTCACCCTCCATCGAAACTGAAATAAAATTTTCGCGACTGAGTCTTTACATCAACAGGCGAATGATCAGTGTCGCGTTCACGATCGATCGCTCTCAACAGATCGCCAGTTTACGGCGGTTCGTGCAACTAAGCAGCAAATTTGAACAATCTAAAAAAATTCTCGCTCGTTGCCTCGGCAAGCGCGGACGTCGAGATGCCGCGCAACTCGGCGAGGAACTCAGCCGTGTGTTTCACAAATGCGGGTTCATTTTGCTTGCCCCGATGCGGAACTGGAGCAAGCCAGGGGGAATCTGTTTCCACTAGGAGTCGTTCGAGCGGCACTTGGACCGCGACATCGCGCAGGGCTTGGGCAGACTTGAATGTAACAATTCCTGATATGGAGATATAAAAACCGAGCTCCATTGCAGCGCGCGCGGTTTTCCAGTCGTCAACAAAACAGTGCATTACGCCACCAACATCTTGCGCATGTTCTTCGCGCAGTATCGTGATCACATCATTTGCCGCTTCCCGCGTATGGATAATCAACGGTTTACTGAGATCTCGCGCTGCGCGGATGTGGCGTCGAAAGCGCTCTCTTTGCCATTCTAAATCGCCTTCACTGCGGAAATAATCGAGTCCCGTTTCTCCAATTGCGACGACCAGCGGGTCAGCGCCAAAGCGCAAAAGTTCCTCTAATGAAGGGTCGCGCGCGCCGTCGTCGGCATTAGGGTGAACCCCAACGGATGCGTAAACGTTGTCATGAACCAAGGCCGCTTGGCGGACGTCTTCAAAGGACTCCAGCTCGACACAAACGCACAACATATGCGAAACGCCTTGCGATCGCGCGTCGTGAACGATGTCGGACACGCTACGTTCGGCAGTTGCAACGAGGGGCAAATGGCAGTGTGAGTCAACTAACAGCACTATGGTTTTCTCGCCAAGCTAGGTTGGTTTGCAAGCAGTGGAAGCGCCGACGGGAGACGCCGTAATTACATCGTGTGGGTTTGGCGATCCGATTTCAGCGCGCCGGCAAGCTGGGTTTCGATTTTGTTCCGTGTTGCGCCGTTATCTAACTCACTGAATTGAACCCCAATCCCAGCGTTTCTATTCCCTTGGGCGC
>CAWLAW010000085.1:0-8653 GCA_963854885.1 Gammaproteobacteria bacterium
GTTGCCGATAAGTAGGTCCGGACGCTCGGCCTTGAAACATCCGAGCGAGCCGCCGCCCCACGGCCAAATGGAGTTTATCGCCGGTTTCCCGTCCGTGTCGCGAGCCAAATTTACCGGCGCGTCGTGAAGAACCATTTGCGCTTCATTGATCGTCTGCGCCAAGATTCGGGCCGAGGAACCTTGTGGTAGAAAATCCGCGATAGAGCGCCCACTCGCCGAATTTGGTGAGCATGTTGTCGCACTGTTCTCCGGGCCCGATTTGACATACCAACGCGCAGCATGCCGTCCGCGAAAAATACCCAGCTCTGGCATTCCTCTGTTGAGCGAGTCGAGCAAGGAATCTGCTTCCTCAGCGGAAGGCGCGATGGCAGGCGAATTGAACAGCAATATCTGATTGGGATCTGCGCGTAAATGCACGGGATCGATTCGCATCAGTCCCGCCTCCTCGGTTCGATCGCAGTCAACAAGCGCGGTTAGGGCCGCGATTGGCAACGCACTACTGTCAATGGTGGGCAAGCCGCACAGCGATAATAAATTTTCTTCGGCCGAATCGCTGCCCAATCGCTCGGCCTTAGCGCGCGCGATCAATAGCGCCAGAGACGGCCATCGTCGCGCATCGAATGACTGATCGTATGACTCGGCAAGTTCAGAAAAAAGACTAGGTGCAAAAATTGTCAGTCGCACCTTCGCCTCCTGGACTAGTCAACGCGGATAAACGGATAAGTTGCCTTGCAACACGGTGAACAGGCGAAATGGTCGATGATTCGTGCGCCCACTACAAGTTATCAAGTATCGCGCGCTTCACCGCATCTAGTTCCGCCGGAATTTCTATGACTCCACCACCGCTCTGCTGAATCGCAGTTTCGGGATCTTTAAGCCCATGACCCGTTAAAGTACAGGTGATAAGCGAATTCTCCGGGATAACACCATTTTGAACGTCGCGCAGGACGCCACCAACAGAAATTGCTGATGCCGGTTCACAGAACACGCCTTCCTTTTCCGCGAGTAATCGTTGCGTCACTAAAATTTCATCGTCGGTAAGACTCGCCACCGCGCCGCCAGATTCATTGATTGCAGCCCACGCCAGGTCCCACGACTGCGGTCGCCCGATGCGAATTGCCGTCGCCACGGTCTCGGGATTATCGACCATTTTCCCGACCACAAACGGCGCCGCGCCGGCTGCTTGATAACCAAACATGCGCGGCCTATGCGCAACAACAGCGGCAGCCGCATAGTGGCATGTATCATCACAAAACGCGCACGCCTTAGTCGCTGGCGAGATCCCGGCATATTCACTATAGCCGACCCAATAAGCACTAATGTTGCCCGCATTCCCAACGGGGATGCCATGCACATCAGGCGCCCGTCCCAGTGCATCGATTATTTCGAAGGCTGCCGTTTTTTGACCCTGCAGGCGATACGGGTTGATTGAATTGACGATAGTGACGGGCGCAGCCGACGCAACTTCCTTGACAATGCGCATCCCATCGTCAAAATTTCCCTTGATTTGCAACACGCACGCGCCCTCGATCATTGCTTGCGCCAATTTTCCTAAGGCGATTTTACCTTCTGGTATTAATACAAAAGATCGAATGCCTGCGCGCGCCGCATAAGCCGCGGCCGATGCTGAGGTATTTCCAGTCGACGCACAAATTATCGCTTCACTGCCCTCAGATACGGCTTGCGTAACAGCCATCGTCATACCGCGATCCTTAAACGAGCCGGTTGGATTCTGGCCTTCGAACTTTGCGTACAATTCGATTCCGCGCCCAACAATTTTTTCAATGTTGGTTAAGCGAATCAGCGCGGTGTCACCTTCACATAAGCTGATGATGCGCGTCGCGTCTGCGATTGGCAGTCGGTCTCGATAACGTTCGATAAGACCTTGGTAATGATAAGGCTGGTTCACGCTAGATTTTCCATCCGTAAGCGTACGATTTTGTCGACAATTTGTGGTAACGCTTCAATTTCTGTCACCGCTTGGTCAATCGCTTTCTCAATTACGCGATGCGTTAGGATGATGACCGGTACGCTTGTCGCATTGTTTTCGGGTTCTTGTTGCAGAATGGCCTCGATGCTAATCCCACCATTGCCAAGTATTCTCGTCACCTCGGCAAGGACCCCCGGCTCGTCGATCGCACTCAGGCGTAAGTAGTACGCGGTTTCAACCTCGGGCATCTCGATAATTGGCGATTGCGCCAAAGCATCCGGTTGAAACGCGAGATGCGGAACGCGCGCCCCTGGCTCAGCACCTAACGAACGCACGACATCGACAATATCGGCGATGACAGCCGAGGCTGTGGCCTCGGCACCGGCGCCGGCGCCGTAGTACAGAGTCGGGCCGGCGGCATCGCCATTAATCATAATTGCATTCATTACCCCGTCGACGTTCGCCAAGATCTGCCGTTCGGGGAGTAAAGTCGGATGCACGCGAAGTTCGATTCCATCGGCTCGCTGGATGGCCAAACCAAGGTGTTTAATTTGGTAGCCTAGCTGCTTAGCGTACTCGACATCGACTTTGGCTAAGCGGCTAATTCCTTCGATGTAGACGCGATCAAACTGCAATGGACTGCCGAACGCAATGGCGGCGAGAATAGTGAGTTTATGCGCCGCGTCGATACCGTCGATATCGAACGCGGGATCAGCTTCCGCATAACCAAGCGTTTGGGCTTCATTGAGCACTTCATCGAAATCGCGCCCTTCGGCACTCATCGCGCTAAGAATGTAGTTACACGTCCCGTTGATAATGCCCGCGATCCATTCGACGCGATTACCGGATAATCCCTCGCGTACTGCTTTGATGACCGGGATGGCACCGGCTACTGCGGCTTCGAACCCGACCATGGTTTGGGTTCGATGCGCAACATCGAAAATTTCGTTGCCGTGTAATGCAATAAGCGCTTTATTTGCCGTGACAACGTGCTTGCTGCTTTGCAATGCGGCAACGACCAGTGCCCGCGCCGGGTCCGTTCCGCCAATCAATTCGACCACCACATCGACGTCGGGGTGGCGCACGACGTCAAACGGATCGCTGAATAGCTCGATTCCGGATAACTCGACGTCGCGCGGTTTAGAGATATCTCTGGCACTTGCAGCGATCACCTCGATAGGCCGGCCAGCGCGACGTGCGATAACGTCAGCGTTGCGACGCAACACTGTGACCGTTCCGCCGCCAACTGTGCCGACGCCTAACAGGCCGATTCTTACCGGACTCAATGACGACATAGTTAAAATCTTCTCAATTAATTTCCGTAGGGATGGACGGTGATCCTACGCTCACCTTGCCTCGCGCAGCATGTCCTTTATGCCACGCACGGCTTGACGGGAGCGATGTAGGTTCTCGATCAATGCAAAGCGCACGAACTCATCACCATATTCGCCGAAACCAATACCCGGTGAGACAGCGACATTCGCTTCCTTGAGTAACAATTTTGTGAATTCCAGCGAACCCAAGGCACGGAACTGTTCCGGCACACGGGCCCAGACAAACATCGTTGCTTTGGGTCGCTCAACTTCCCAACCTGCTGCGTTAAGCCCGTCGCATAGCACGTCACGGCGAGTTTGATAGAGGTTACGTATTTCTTCCACGCATTCTTGCGGCCCTTCAAGCGCCGCGATGCCGGCGACCTGGATCGGTGTGAACGTACCATAGTCCATGTACGATTTTAAACGCGCCAAGGCGTGCACCAGTTCTCGATTGCCGACCATGAACCCGATCCGCCAACCGGGCATGTTGTAGCTCTTTGACAATGAAAAGAATTCGACCGCGATATCTTTGGCGCCCTCTACCTGCATGATCGACGGGGCGGTATAGCCATCAAAAACTAAATCGGCATAAGCTAGATCGTGAACGACGTAGATTTCGTTTTCACGCGCAATCTCGATAATTCTTTCAAAAAAATCGAGTTCCACGCATTGGGTCGTCGGATTACTCGGAAAATTGAGCAGTAACATTTTCGGCTTCGGCCACGAGTTTCGTATCGCAGCTTCGAGCTCGGAAAAAAAGTCGATGCCCGGGCCAATCGGTACATGACGTATATCCGCACCGGCAATTACAAAACCGTACGGGTGGATCGGGTAAGCGGGATTTGGTACCAGTACGCCATCGCCCCGATCAATTGTCGCGAGCGCCAAATGCGCCAGGCCTTCTTTGGAGCCAATCGTCACTATCGCTTCTTCATCCGGGTCGATCTCAACGTTGTAGCGATTTCCATAACGATGCGTATCACCACGTTGGGCGACCTCGACGAGCTTGTCGACGATGTGTTTCGGGGTCGGCTGATCAGGATTTCCCATACCAAAATCCACGATATCTTCACCGCGGCGGCGCGCCGCAAGCTTCAATTCGTTAACCTGGTTAAAAACGTACGGTGGAAGTCGCGCGATCCGCGGGAACTCTTTAGCCAAAATGATTACACTACTTTAAAGATGAATTTGGATTTCTTGCCCGCGCACTTTTTACCCACTGCATGGCGCGCGACAGCAACGAAATATACCACGAACCAGCGGCCAATTTATGCTGCTGGACGACATAAACCGAGAATAAGGTGAACAACAATGATCGGATCCGTAATTGACACCACGAGACAAGCGTTGCTTGATCCGGCCGGCATCGAAATTCGAGATTTGGAGTCCGTACTCGGAACGCTGTCGATGCAATCCATCGATCTTGCCGACCTTTTTTTCGAATACTCAACTGCCGAGTCCTGGAGTCTAGAGGACGGGATCGTCAAAAATGGCTCCTATTCGATCGATCAGGGCGTTGGGGTTCGCGCTGTCAGCGGTGAGAAGACTGGGTTCGCATATTCCGATGAGCTGCAATTGCCGGCGCTGGAAAACGCCTCTAAAACGGCTCGCGCAATCACTCAGGCGGGCCAATCGCGAGAAGTCAAAATGACTTCCTCATCGACTCCCGTTCTGTATGCCCCAATTGACCCGCTGGCCAGCGTCGCAACAGAAGCAAAATTAGCGTTATTGAAGTCCTTAGACAATCGAATCCGCAACGCAGACGAGCGCGTATCCGAGGTAATGGTTAGTCTGACTGGTAGTTTCTCTTCGGTACTAATCGCCGCGTCCGATGGCACGCTAGCTGCCGATCAACGGCCGCTTGTCAGGTTGAACGTCAACGTTATCGTCGAACAAGACGGTCGCCGTGAGTCCGCGGGTTTTGGCGGCGGTGGCCGAACCGGCTACGAGTGTTTTTTTGGCAATGACCACGCCGACAAAATTGCCGACGAGGCGCTCCGTCAGGCCCTGGTCAATTTGGATGCGACGAATGCTCCGGCCGGAGAGATGATCGTCGTGCTCGGGCCCGGTTGGCCCGGAATTCTTCTCCATGAAGCGATTGGACATGGGCTCGAAGGTGATTTCAATCGTAAAGGAACATCGGCGTTTTCAAATCGAGTGGGCCAACGGGTCGCAAACGAGCAATGCACCGTTGTCGACGATGCAACGCTGATGAATCGGCGCGGGTCCCTGGCTGTCGATGACGAAGGGGTCAACGGGCAGAACACCATGTTAATTGAAAACGGCATTTTGCGCGGCTATCTTCAGGACAAACACAACGCGCAATTGATGGGCGTCAAAACGACCGGTAATGGCCGTCGCCAATCATATTCCCACCGGCCCATGCCGCGTATGACGAACACCTATATGCAACCTGGAAACTTCGATCCGGAGGAAATTGTAAAAAGTGTCGACAAAGGGCTTTACGCTGTCAGCTTCGGCGGCGGCCAGGTCGATATTACGAACGGGAAATTTGTATTTAGCGCGAGCGAAGCGTATCTAATCGAAGATGGGAAAATCACCGCGCCGGTTAAAGGCGCGACTTTAGTCGGCGATGGACCGGACGTCCTCACGCGAGTCAGTATGGTCGGCAACGACCTCAAGCTTGATAACGGCATCGGAACGTGCGGCAAAGACGGTCAGCAGGTACCCGTAGGGGTTGGCCAACCGACGTTAAGAATTGATGGGCTAACTGTCGGCGGTACGGACTCTAATTAATCCGCTGTCGGAATATCCGACCGGCTGGTGATTAGAATCGCTCTAACTCGGGGTGCGGTAGCTCTCCATTGTGGACATGCATTGCACCAAATTCCGCGCACCGCGCCAACGTTGGTACGGCCTTACCAGGATTTAACAAGCCGGCCGGATCGAAGGCATCTTTTATCCGATGAAATAAGGCTAATTCATTCGCTTTGAATTGCACGCACATTTGATCGAGCTTTTCGACCCCAACGCCGTGTTCACCAGTTATCGTACCGCCTACTTCAACGCAGAGTTCGAGAATCTTTCCGCCAATTTTCTCGGCTGCTTCAAGTTGTTCATCGTTGTTTGCGTCGTACGCGATCAGCGGATGTAGGTTGCCGTCTCCGGCGTGGAAAACGTTTGCGACTGGTAGTCCGTATTCTTCGGATAGCTCGGCAATACGGGTGAGTACGATTCCAATATGTCGCCGAGGAATTGTGCCGTCGATGCAATAATAATCTGGCGCAATCCGACCCATTGCCGGGAATGCGGATTTACGTCCTAGCCAAAAACGGTTGCGCTCCTCTTCACTGTTCGATATTTGTACGCTCGTACAACCGTTCTGCGAAAAAATTGTTTGCACTGCTGTAAGGTGAGCGTCGACTTCGCCCGAGGTGCCGTCCAATTCGCACAATAAGATGGCGGCTGCATCGCGCGGATATCCGGCGTGACAAAAGTCCTCCGCCGCGCCAATCGCCAAGTTATCCATCATTTCGAGGCCGGCCGGGATAATTCCGGCGGCAATAACCCCGGCCACAGAATTCGCTGCCGCCTCGACGTTATCGAATGCGCCGAGCAAAACCCTGGCAAGTGGCGGAATCGGCAGCAATTTCACCGTGATTCGCATGATGATACCGAGCAACCCCTCAGAGCCATGAATCAGAGCGAGCAAATCGTAGCCGGCACTATCCAAGGCATTAGCACCTAAAGTCAGCCAACTTCCGTCAGCGGTTAAGAGCTCAACTTCGAGTACGTTGTTAACCGTTAATCCGTATTTCAAGCTATGCACACCACCTGAATTTTCGGCAACATTCCCGCCGATAGAACAGGCGATCTGCGACGAGGGATCGGGTGCGTAATACAGTCCGTCGCCCAATGCCGCCTCTGAGATTGCCGCATTGCGTACACCTGGCTCAACGACCGCGCAGCGGTTTTTCGAATCAATTTGAATGATGCGATTGAATTTTGCGAGACTGAGCAAACAGCCTTGAGCGAGTGGCAGGGCGCCACCTGAAAGACCTGTTCCAGCCCCCCTGGCGGTAACTGGCACGCCGTATTCGGCGCAAACTCTTACAATACGTTCTACTTCAGCTCTCGTCGACGGTAGCACGACGACGCGTGGGATTTGCTGGTAGGCGGATAAGCCATCGCATTCGAAGGGTCGTTTCGCTTCGATCGACGTTAGCAACGAATCCTTAGGTAGCACCCGCGCTAAAGCTTCCTCAAACTGCATGAACCTGTCCCGCTACGTAAAGACTGCGTCCGATGGTACCACCACGACTCCATTGGGCGTAACCGTAAAGCGTTCAGCATCAGCTTTGGGATCGACGCCAATCTGCTCATTCGCCGGTATTTCAACATTGCGATCAACGACACACCGGCGCAGTTGCGTTCCTTCGCCAACCCTGACCCCGGCGCTAATTATCGCGTCCTCTACCGTTGCGCCGTCGTCGATGTACACACGGTTACCTAAAATGCAGCGGCTCACACCGCCACCGGCAATAACGGATCCGCCAGCGATAATTGAATTCAACAAGATACCTTCGGTACACGAGCGTCCCGCAACTGTACGGGCCGGCGGTCTTTGTGTTTGGTGGGTTCTGATCGGCCAATCCGATTGATAAATATCAAGCGGGGGTTCAAATTCCAACAAATCCATATTGGCGTCGTAATAATCGTCGACGCTGGCCAACATTCGCCAATACTTATCCTGCGATACGCGCCCGTCCGCGCCACCAAATCTATACGCCGAAACTTTTTCGCTACCAAGCCAATGTTCCTTAATGACATCGATAATCGCGCGCCCGTTGACCCCAGGGCGCCGCCCCTGCTCGAGTAATTCAATCAACGCGGGCTTCTTGAAGACGTAAACTTCCATCGGACCGTAACCGCTGCTAGCGTCCGTACTACCAGAGAACGGCACTATCTCGACCACCTGATTGCCGCGTAACTTCACCGACGCGGACAATTTCGCGCCATTCATTCGTGCACTATCCAACACCCCGATCGTGACCGTACTGGCGTTTTTTAAATGGAACGCTAGTATCGCTGCGTAGTCCATTCGATATATCTGTTCGCCGGAAACGACGATGACGTGATCGCAGGGGGTTCGTTCGAGTAAGTACGCGTTCTTAACCAAAGCATCAGCGTAACCACTGTAAGTTGTCATTTCGTCTTCGATAGGTGGCGTAACCGGCATCACGTACTCGCCCAAATCGGCGTTAAAAATCGACCAGCCATCGCGAATGTGGTTATGCAGAGAGAGCGCGTTAAACTGAGAAAATACCATCACGCGGCGGAGCCCTGAGTGCAGGCAATTCGACAACGCAAAGTCGATGACCCGGTATCCACCGGCGAACGGAATCGCAGCCACAGTACGTCGTTGCGTCAACGGCATAAGCGCTTT
>CAWLAW010000086.1:0-8572 GCA_963854885.1 Gammaproteobacteria bacterium
AACTCATCACCCTCTTTTTTTGCTAAAGGAACAGCACGCACCCCCGAGGTTCGATAACCGATTCCGGAATAACCAATGCCGTTTACTGATTTGGTGATCCCTTGGACCACCGAGGCCGATCCAGGTTGTTCATTAACTGAATTCTTAAAATCACCTTTACATAGGGCTTTGGATTTGAAGTAGCCGTAGGTCCCAGACACGGAATTCCGACCGTAAAGTTGAATTGACCGTGGCCCCCACTCTCCGGTCAAACCGAGGTCCCCCCAGGTGGTGACGTCGCTACGATATCCGCACGTACGAGTCGCGGAAAATATAGCGTCTAGCTGCGTAATCGAGATCCCAGCGATCGGGTTGTCTTTGTGTACGTAGACGGCCAGAGCATCGATCGCGACAGGAATTGCGGTGGGCTTGTAGCCGTGCTTACGCTCAAATGCTTCGATTTCCCTGTCCTTCATTTTTCGGCTCATCGGTCCGAAATTCGCCGTCCCTTCGGTGAGAGCTGGCGGCGCCGTGCTCGACCCCGCGGCTTGGACTTGGATGTTGACGTTCGGATAGAAACGCTTAAATTCTTCCGTCCATAGGGTCATTAGATTCGCCAGGGTGTCTGAGCCGACGCTCGAAATTGTCCCGGAAACGCCGCTCGCCTTAGCATAATCTGGTAAGTTTTCGTCCACATTCGCAGCCGCGAACGCGGCGTTGGAAGCGAGCAGATACAGCGCCAAACCAAGACTAACTAATTTATTTTTCAATGGAAGGTTGCGCCTATTCATGAGATATGCGGCTATTAAACGATCGGTTTATTACATGAATATGACGGTCGGCAGCCGTTAGGGCGCGAATGTACCCAAATCTTAAAGAGGCGCAATCGGATTAACTGTGAAACCCGAAAAATTTGTGCGTGAGGTGAAAGCCGCTATCTGTCGGCCACAATGTAGCAAATCCAGCCCGCATCGGGATCGGCGACTTTGAGCGCTGAAAACTCGCCGTTTGCTTCGGTCTCGTCCTCGTTCCAGCCTTGCCAATAGGTCGTCACTTTAGCGAATCCTGCCTCGCGTAAAATTTCTTGGATCTCGGGCAAAGTCCACAATCGCCAGTCATAACTAAATGCTTTTTTTATACGACTCCCGTCTTTAAATTTGAAATGGATGTGACATCGATAGTCTCCAGAGATGGGGTTGTAAGCTGCTTGATGCCAGGTGTACGTATAGTCATCGTATTTTGTGTTCTCTTTCATCACTCGCGAGGCGTCGTAACCGCCAAAGCAATCCAGTACAAACATCCCCTGCTCGTTTAAGGCGTCGTAAACACGCGAAAAATAATCTCGCAATATTGCCCGCTGTTTGAATATCCAATAGCTAAAATTCATCGCCAGAACAATATCTTGAGGCGGCGTATCAACGGTCATGACGTTGGCATTAACCAAGGCGATTCTATCCTGCTGCGAATCACTCAATCCTACGATGTGTCGCTCGCGTCCCCAGTCCATCACGTCTTCGTCAAGATCGACGCCGATCGCGTAATTGTCTCGCCGACGGCGGACCCATTCGCAGGATGTATTGCCGGTTCCACAGAAATCCTCGCGTAGAAATCTTGCCTGTTGGCCTCGGGTGGTGGTGAACGTTTCGTCGACGAAATCAATTTCAGCATCGACTGCTTGGACGGAATTTTCGTACAGCAAGTGCGGATCGGCATTTGCGGCGTTAAGTTTCGGATTCTTTTTCAACCGCTCCTTTTGGCGCTGTTCTTTTCCCTGCTTTTTCTTCTTCTGCCCCATGTGAACGTTTTATTCCCTCTATAATGCTATAAACTCGAGGCGCGGGATTCTATCACCGCTGTTGGTTGAATACCTGCGTCGATATTTCGCCCATCTAACACTATCTAATCTGTTTTTTCATGGACGCCAAGCCGCTCGATCTAAACGAACCCGATCTATACATCAACCGAGAACTAAGCCTGCTCGAGTTCAATAGACGCGTTCTTGAACAATCGAAAGACCTGTCCCATCCGATCCTTGAACGACTGAAATTCTTGTGCATTACGAGCAGCAACTTAGACGAATTTTTTGAAATTCGCGTTGCCGGTCTTAAACAGCAAGTCGCTTATCGATCTGCGTCGACCGGGCCGGATCAAATTCTCCCTGCAGAACAACTGAAACGCATCAGCGAAGTAGCCCACGATTTAGTCTGGGAACAATACCGGATCCTCAATGAAGAATTGTTACCGCTACTAGCCGAACAAGAAATATATTTTTTGAAGCGATCGCAATGGAATGCCAAGCAAGCTGCGTGGGTAAAGCGTTATTTCAATCGTGAATTGTTCCCTGTGTTGAGCCCAATAGGCCTCGACCCGTCGCATCCTTTTCCACGAATTTTGAATAAGAGCCTAAATTTCCTTGTGCCGCTGGAAGGCAAAGACGCGTTCGGTCGCAACAGCGCAATTGCCATCGTCCAAGCTCCACGAACGCTGCCCAGAATTATCAACATTCCGGAGCGGCAAGCCGGCGGGAAGCACACCTACGTTTTCTTGTCGTCAATTATCCACGCTCACGTGAATGACATTTTTCCTGGAATGCGCGTTTCTGGGTGTTATCAATTCCGGGTTACTCGAGACAGTGACTTGTTCGTCGACGACGAAGCGGTGGAAGATTTGATCTTGGCGCTCGAAGGCGAACTCGATCAACGGCAATTCGGTGCGGCCGTTCGTCTGGAGATTTCCGATGAGTGTCCCGATGAGATGATTGCGCTGTTGCAGCGCGAGTTCAACTTAGTGGGGAATGAAATCTATCGATGCCGAGGACCCGTAAATTTGGGTCGCTTAATGGCCGTACCCGATATGGTCGATCGGGGCGAATTGAAATTTCCGAGTCTCAATCCTAGTCGCCCACGACGGCTGACAGTAAACGGCGATTTATTCGCCGTAATTCGTCGGGGAGACTTGCTTCTACACCACCCGTTTGAGTCTTTTGGACCTGTGATTGAGTTCCTACGCCAAGCAGCTTCGGATCCCGACGTCTTAGTGATCAAGCAAACCCTTTATCGAACGGGTCCAGATTCCCCGGTGGCGAATACCTTAGTTGAGGCCGCGCGAGCCGGGAAAGAAGTCACCGTCGTAGTAGAACTTCAGGCCCGGTTCGACGAGCGTGCAAACATCGAACTAGCCGCGAAATTACAGGAAGCGGGGGCACACGTCGTATATGGGGTCGTGGGGCACAAGACGCACGCTAAGATGATCCTTGTGGTGCGCCGCGAAGAAAAACAGCTGCGCCGTTACATTCATCTTGGCACCGGCAACTACCACCCGAGTACCGCGCGTCTTTATACCGACTACGGATTGTTTACTTGCGACAATGCGATCGGGCTCGATGTACAAAAGATTTTCCACCAATTAACCGCGCCCGGCCGACCGGGTAAACTTAAGAAACTGTTGCAGTCGCCATTCACGCTGCACAAAACAATGGTCGAGTTTATTGATCGGGAGGCTGCGAATGCGCGCGCCGGCAAGCCGGCCCGAATTATCGCCAAGATGAACTCGTTGACCGAACTTAAAGTAATTCAGGCACTTTACGCCGCATCGCAGGCTGGTGTGAAAATAGATTTAGTGGTGCGCGGGATCTGCGCGTTACGACCCGGGATAGCTGGGATCTCCGAAAACATTAATGTGCGTTCGATTGTTGGGCGGTTTCTGGAACACACGCGGGTATTTCATTTTCATAACGACGGCAATTTAGACACCTATCTGTCCAGCGCCGACTGGATGGATCGAAATTTTTTCAATCGCATCGAGACATGCTTCTTAATTGAAGATAAGCGGTTGCGCGATCGGATTATAAAAAAGGGCCTGAACAGCTACCTAAGCGATAATGTTCGGGCATGGCAGCTGCGCAGCGACGGCACATACACGCAAACTAAGCCGGGAACCTCGCGGCCTCGTGAAGCACAACAAAGTTTATTAGAACATTTGGCTAACTAGGAGCAGAAGCTGGTCTCATTTATCTAATTTTCAAACGATAGCCGGCCGTCCTTAGATAGGCTGATTCTTGTTCCAGATCAGCCGTGGTCAGCTGATTATCTTCTAACCAATCGGGCGGAAATCGCAGGCGGATTTTATCTTCCTCTACACGGATCTTAACCTCGGGAACGGTGGCCGCACTTCGTCGGCGATGCAGAACGACAGCTAAGCGCAGCAAGACGCTCAATTTCTCAGTTTTTTTGCGCGTCGTTTCCGACAACGTTTCGAATTCCGTAAGCGGAAACTTGCGCCGATGAGCGCGTACCAAAACGGCCAATCGCCGTTGCTCACCGCGCGAAAACCCTGGCATATCTAGATGTGCCAGGAGATAGCTGCCGTGTTTGTGATATTGGCTATGCGCAATTGCGCTACCGATTTCATGCAATGAACTTGCCCAGCGCAGCAGTTGTTTTAGATCCTCGTCGGCGATGTTCCATGGTTGAGCAATTTGTTCCCACAAGGCTTTAGCCGTAATAAACACACGATGGCTTTGGCCGCGGTCGACTGCGTAGCGGTCGATCAGCGCCTCGACGGTTTGGTCGCGAACGTCTTCGTGATGAATTCGACCTAACAAGTCATACAGCAACCCCTCTCGCAGCGCGCTGGACGAGACGCGCATGTGGTCGATGCCGAAAGTTTGGAAAATCCCAGATAAAATGGCGACCCCGCCGGGAAATACGGCGCGGCGCTCGTCCGACAAACCCTGAAGATCCAGCTCATTGACGTGCCCCGCAGCACGCACGAATTCACGTAGTTTCTCGAGTGATTCTCGCGTAATACCATCCTTGCTCCAACCACATGCCGTGATCACGTCGCGGATCGCAACGTTGGTCCCTGACGCCCCGATTACCGATTGCCAGCCGCTGTCTCGATAAAGCGATTCGATGGGTTCAAGTTCTTGTTGGGTATTTAGTTCAGCCGCTCGAAGTCGCTCCTGTGTGATAACACCGTCGCTGAAATACACATTGCTCATGCCAACGCAACCCATATGCAGGCTTTCCATGATTAGGGGATCAAAATGCCGACCCAATATGAGCTCGGTGCTACCCCCGCCAATATCGATAACTAGGCGAAGATCGGATTCGTCCTCTAGACCGTGCGAGACGCCAAGGTAAATGAGTCGCGCTTCTTCGCGGCCGGAAATGACATCGATAGGAAAACCCAGCGTAGCTTCCGCCTGGGCCTGAAAATCGCGCCCATTGCGCGCCTGTCTTAGCGTATTCGTGCCAACCACTCGAACACTGCCGTCGTCCAAATCGCGAAGCCGCTCGGCGAATTGTTGCAAACACCCCAGGCCACGTTTTATCGCATCGTCATCAATACGGTTGTTTTCACCCAAGCCGGCCGCGAGGCGTACCATGGCGCGCATCCGATCGACTATTTTGAAGCGGCCATGTGCGGTTTCAGCGACCACCATGTGAAAACTATTCGATCCCAGATCAACGGCTGCAATGGTTGCGGGCACCTCGTCAGTCATAAATTCGGCCGCAGAAAAACGTAGATTTAGGGCACCTTTGAGACTATTTTCTAAAGGTCATTGTGGATAAGCATCGGATTATAGCGCAGGCAACTGTTTCAATTGGGAGCGAGCATGGTGGAAATGAAATTATTAGAAATCAACCCGCAACAGGCGCAAGCACTGCTCAAACAGCAACCAAACGCGAGACTCATCGACGTTCGATCGAAAATGGAGTTTGATTATGTCGGCCATCCACTGGGCGCGATCCACGTGGCTTGGAAAGAGTTTCCACTATGGGAAGAGAACGCGAGTTTTACTCGCGATGTTCAGAATGCTCTTAAAGCAACCGGCGTATCTGACAACGCCGCGCCAGTGTTAATGTTGTGCCGTAGCGGTGTACGTTCAAAGAGCGCAGGGGAGGTACTGATGAGAAACGGATTTAGCCAAGTCTATAATGTGCTCGAAGGGTTCGAAGGAGATAAGAACGAATCGCAACAGCGCAGTACAATCAATGGCTGGCGGTTTCGCGGGCTAGCTTGGGAACAAGGTTAAAATCATCTAATCGCGAATCGTTCCGCATTGCCAACACGCGGTGAACTGGGCTTCGCTAGATTCGTGGCAGTGGGTGCACTGCCATGGCTCATCATCGATCCGAGGGTTTTGGCGTGCTTTATCGACGATTGCGGTCGCTCGCTGGAAGTCGTCATCGTTTAACACCCATATTTCTGGCCAACACTCGTTCGGCGGTAGTTCACCGCTACCACCAATGAGTAGTTCATTGCGGATATTGCACGCGATACCTTCGGCCTCAAGTAAGGATCGTAGATAGCCGATAAAAATCGGGTCATCCGCGGTGTGCAGTTTTTGCATGATCAGCATGGTCACAAATCGAGTGAATGCACACAAGGTCGACGCTCGGGACGGGGTTTCGTTGCGAATAGGTCGGAAACGAATTTAGCGGCCCATTTAGACAAAAACAGGTCTTATTTTGACAACTGAGCAGCAATTATGGATGCAATCGCGCGTAAAACCCATTTGGCGCGTATAATGCAGCGCCTTTTGCCTCTGAGCGGACGATATTAATGAGCACAAATCTACGCAACATTGCGATCGTCGCGCACGTTGATCACGGTAAAACGACATTAGTCGACCAACTGCTTAGGCAGTCAGGTACGCTCGCCCGAGGTTCTGAAGGTCGTGAAAGAATCCTCGACAGCAATGACCTCGAGCGCGAGCGCGGGATAACGATCCTGTCGAAAAACACCTCCATTAAATGGCGCGATTTCCGGATCAATATCGTCGACACACCGGGGCACGCAGATTTCGGCGGCGAAGTGGAGCGAATTCTTTCGATGGTGGATTCCGTGCTTTTGCTCGTCGATTCCGTTGACGGGCCGATGCCGCAGACACGTTTCGTAACGCAAAAAGCGTTCGCCCGTGGCCTCCGCCCGATCGTTGTTATCAATAAAATTGATCGCGATGGCGCTCGCCCGCACTGGGTTCTCGATCAAACGTTTGAGTTATTCGATTCACTTGGGGCAACCGATGAGCAACTCGACTTCCCGGTTATTTACACGTCCGCCACATTAGGCTTCGCTCGCAACGAAGCAGATGGTAATGAGACGAACATGGACGCGCTGTTCGAGATGATCGTTGAGTCGGTAGATCCGCCGGATGTTACCGACCAGGGCGAGTTTCAAATGCAGGTGAGCTCGTTGGATTACTCTAGCTATGTCGGCGCGATCGGCATTGGGCGTGTGCAGCGCGGATCCGTGAGACCCGGGCAAGCAATCACTTTAGTTTCAAGCGAAGGCAAACAACGCAACGCGAAAATTATGGAAGTCTTGGGCTTCAATGGACTTAACCGCACACCTCAACCAAGCGCACAAGCCGGCGATATTATCGCGGTTACCGGCATCGATCGTGTGCGCATTTCAGATACCTTATGCGACCCGGCAAACGTTGAGGCTCTACCGCCGCTAGTCGTGGATGAACCTACGGTTAGCGTCTCGTTCGAAGTTTCAGATTCGCCATTGGTCGGGCGTGACGGACAATTTTGTACGAGCCGGCAAATTACTGAGCGCCTCGAACAAGAACTTATCCACAACGTCGCGTTGCGGGTAGAACCCACAGATGACCCAAAACGAAATATTGTCTCCGGGCGCGGCGAATTGCATTTGGCGATTCTGATGGAAAACATGCGCCGAGAAGGATACGAGTTCTCGGTCGGCCGCCCCCAGGTGATTATTAAAAACGTAGACGGCGTCGAACACGAACCCTACGAAACCCTGAGTGTAGACGTACCAAGCGAAAGCCAAGGGGCCATCATGCAACGTCTCGGCGAACGCAAAGGGGAGCTAAAACAAATGCAGCCCGATGGCAAAGGACGAGTTCGCCTGGATTATACGATTCCCGCGCGCGGGTTAATTGGTTTTCGTACGGAATTTTTAACTGCCACCTCCGGCGCAGGACTCCTGTATCACACGTTCGAAAAGTTCGCGCCGCGCAAACGGGAAATCATCGGCAACCGCAACAACGGCGTCTTAATCTCCAACGGCGCGGGCAAGGCGCTTGCATACGCGTTATTTAATTTACAAGAGCGCGGTCGTTTATTCGTCGGCCATGCCGATGAAGTCTACGAGGGCATGATTGTTGGCATTCATTCGCGCGACAATGATTTAGTGGTCAACCCGTTGAAAGCGAAACAGCTAAATAACATACGCGCGGCAGGGAACGACGAGAATTTACTCCTAACGGTACCGATTGAGTACGATCTCGAGCAAGCCTTAGAATTCATCGCCGACGACGAGCTTGTTGAAATTACCCCGACTGCAATCCGAGTACGTAAACGCTATTTGAAAGAAGTCGACCGCAGACGCGAGGAGCGACTGAAAAGCGCCTAGTCGTGATTGGTTTACTCCAACGCATCACCGAAGCACGGGTCGACGTTAATGGTGAGACTATCGGCGCCGTCGGTGCCGGGTTACTCGTGCTCGTCGGCATACAGCGCGGAGACAGCGAGAAACAAGCAGATCGACTACTCGAACGGTTACTCAGTTTTCGCGTCTTTCCCGATGCCGAAGACAAAATGAATTTAGACATCCG
>CAWLAW010000087.1:0-8468 GCA_963854885.1 Gammaproteobacteria bacterium
GATCGGAGGCGGGGCCACTGGAGCGAGCTTTACCCGAGCCAGTGACGTGCTATCGATGAGCGGCTTACGCGGCACAATTCTGATCGCGTCTGTCGGTGCTGATGCGGCCTCGAATAGCGGCACGTATCGAATTGACAATTTTCGATTAAGCGGCAGCGTATCAACCGTTCCTTTGGCGCCGAGCCTGATACTGCTGAGTTCCGGCTTAGCGTTACTGCGAGTCCGCCGACAATAGCAATGTTGTTCGGCACAGCACGAGAATAGTTGCCGTGCTGTGCCGAGCCTTAACTGTTGTCGATGGCAAAGCGCCACTCACGCCACTCACCGAGTAATGGGAAAAAAAGACCGAGCGTAATCGGATTGTTCTCGCGCAAGGCGATGAATCTCGCATAGCGTTCCAATTGGGCGCGGTATCGTTCAACCTCGGAGTCGAGAAACGCTTGCACCGCCCCGCCGCTATGCGATCCGGTTTTGAAGTCAATAATCCAGCGCATTCCGGAAGCGTCGATAAACGTTCGATCAATGATTATATTGCTCGATCGACCGTTTGATACGGCCGTCAAACTGTACTCACTTTCAGCCATGTTGTGACGTCGGTCCAATATCCAACGCCCACGATCGGACGTAATCGCGCCGATTGATGCCGCGATAATTCGCTCGCGTGCATTGGCCAATTCGCGTTTTGAAACCCCGAGAGCACGCAGCCGCCCATCGATAGCTGGCGAAAGATCGGAGATACGAGTGGCATCGTAAGTCGCACCCCCATCTCGACAGATAAGCTGCAGAATCGTATGTGTGACCGTACCAATATGCTTCGCAATTGGACTCGCCCATGCGAATTCAATATCGCCTGGCAAACCTTTCTGCAACGACGTAAAGTTAAGGCCACGCGGCGTTAATGGTCCGTCCAGTACCGGCCGAGTGACCGTCTGCTCAACCGCTAGCGGCGCGGACAGTAAGGGACCGGTTCGCGAATCAGCAGCAACGAACCCCGAACCATGGCCAACAGAGCCCCACAACATGCGCAGAAATGAACGAGCTGCAGGAGTTGCGGGTTCGTCTTGCCGTGCTTTCTTTATCGTTCCGATTAAGTGTAATGACTCGCGAGCACGGGTCAGCGCGACATACAACAACCGGTAACTTTCATCCGCCAAATCTTTTTTTTCGGCTTCGTGCAAAAATCCATGAATCGGGTCATCGCCGCCGCCAATCTGCGGAATGGGCGCAAATAATAGACGTCGACCACTCGAGTTATTGTGTGCACGCCAAGCTAGTAGCGAGTGTTGTTCGGCGCGGGCCATGCGCCCTAATCCCGGGAGAATCACGACGTCAAATTCCAACCCTTTGGCCCGATGAATCGTCATGATCGCGACCCCGGACTCCTTCTGAGCCGGAGGCGCGACATATTGGCGCTCTAATATTTCCTCCAATCGGGAGGCGGTAACCAGCGTTTCGCGTCGTTCACACATCTGAAGTAACTCCAGATAACGATGCGCATGTATTTGTTCCAATTTCGAGTAGGCAACGGATCCCTCAAGTCCCAGCCACGCACGTTCAACAAGCGGGGCAATCGCTTCTCGACCAGCGCATTGCAATGACGCTTCGAAGTTCATTCTAAAATTGAGGAGAAGTTTCTGTTCCTCGGATCCTAACTGCGAGATGCACGACTCGTCGTTAATTTGCTGCCAAATTGTGCGATTCCTATCGCCCTCAAACAACGTTGCTAGTGCGCGCAAAGAAAGTCCGCACCACGGGGCGCGAAGTACTCCGAGCCAGGCAGTTCTATCCCCACGGTGGAGTAGCGCGCGAGTCAATGCGAGAAGATCTTGGACAATGCTTTGATCGCCTAAACGCTCGATCTCTGTTGCGTTGACGGAAATTCCGGCGATGCTTAACGCATTACTGATGGAGCCTAGATGGCTGCGGCCGCGCACCAAGATGCCAATTGACGCAGTCGGGTTTTCGATTTGATGCTGCTTGACTATCGCGACTACGGCGTCGGCTTCCGCACTGCTGTCTTCAGCGATAAAGCCATGTACGCACGCCGGCGCCGGATTCGTCCCCGCGCGCGCGGCAACCAAACGAGGCATTTGATCAAACGGACAGACTGGATCGTCGCGCATCGCGGCAATCGTGTTGTTTATCCAGTCAATTAGCGTCGCTTGCGTGCGGAAATTAGTCGTCAATTGCAGCACCCCCAGCGGCACCGATGCTAGGCGCGCGGTGCTGCGAGTGTCGATAAATAAGCCGACTTCAGCTTGACGAAACCGATAGATTGATTGCATCGGATCGCCGACTAAAAATAACGTACGACCGTCCCCATCGGTCCAGCCGTCGAGTAATCGTTCTATCAATTCGTACTGCGTGATCGAGGTATCCTGAAATTCATCAATTAGTAGATGCTGGATCTGGTAGTCGAGTAACAAGCCAAGTTCGCTCGGATCTTGACTGCCGCCGAGGGCCGCTAATGCGGCGTGCGATACTTCGGAAAAATCAACAACGGATGCGCGCCTAAATGTAATCTTAAGCTCCGCGGCCGCGAGTTTTAGGACCCTAAATAGCGCTTGTACGCTGGTCCATTGAGTATCTGAGTAACTCGGCGACGGTGTCCGGCGGACGGTGTCCATGACAATCACGAGTCCGGGAACAGCCGTAAGTTGCTCAGCCAAGGCAAAAAACAACGCCTTATTGTCGAGCGCGTCCTGACCTTTCGGTGGGAACCCTTGAGTTTTTGTGACCTTTTTTCGAATCTTGCCCTCGTTAGTTAAGAACATTCTAGCAATGGCTTGCCAGATCCCAAGATCGTCACAAGATGCGCCAGGCAATGTCGCGAGCCCATCAAGAATGCAACCAGAATTGTCCGGCGCCTCATGCACGAGATTTGCTCCGACAAGCCGACACAGGCGCAAAAGATCTGAACGCAAATCACCAGGCAGAATTCGGTTAAGAGCGATCAATTCATCGGTAACCGCGGATTCGAGCGCGCTTTCAAACACGCGACGATCGGGATCCTGCACAACCACTCGCAGCCATTGATCACGTCGCGCCAGCATCTCTACCAGCAAACCTTCTAGACGCTGCCAGTCATTGTCCAGATGACGCAATAAAACGCGCACCGCATTCGACCAAGTTCCCGGTTCTGCGAGTACCCCGATAGTCGCGTGAGCAGCGAGCTGGTAAAGCTGCGTCGCGTTCTCACGAACCTCCGCGCCACCTGTATATCCCGATAGCAACGGCCCGCGCCGGGCCAACGTTGCACATAGCGAATCGATCGTTTGAATGCGCAGCCGGCGCGGGTTATCTAAGAGACGCCAATTTTTTGTCTGACTAGTTTCCAATGCTGCAATCGCCCAGCGCCGTGTCGCCGGATCCAAGGACTGCGGTGCATCGCCTGCCAAGCGCAAGGCATCAAGAATTCGACCGCGCATTTCCTCCGCCGCCTTGCGAGTGAATGTGATGGCGACAATCGATTCTGGCTGCTCCGTGATAGACAGCAGACGCAAAAAGCGTTGCGTCAATAATGTGGTTTTTCCAGACCCCGCCGGCGCGTCGACGATGAAAGATTGACGCGGGTCTAAGGCCTTGTCACGGGCGCTGGCATCGGCGGGCGAATCAGTCATCTGTTGGCTCTTGGTCGACGCGGGCCCGCCGTACCTCATGTATTCGACACAGCACTTGAAGATCGCAATAGCGACAAGTAGCGGCGCCGCGCTTCGGCTTTGCTAGCGCCTGTCCAGCGCGAATTTCATCGGCGAGTCCACCTAACTCACGACGCCATGCTTCGGATTGGAGTAACCACTGGGCGCTGGAGTCGTCACTCAACGGAGCGGCTAGGCCAGTTCCTCGCGGTTCGTCGACGAATCGACAATTACCCTTTTTTATTCCGGCGAAGGCGACGCCCCCAATAATTTCGTCGTCGCGGGTCGTCACCGCGTAGATTGGCAATTGTGGCTGATCCGGACGCGGCAATTCCCAACCACTGCGCGGTACGGCACCGGTCTTGTAATCAATGATCAACATCGCACCGTTGGATAAACGGTCGACCCGATCCACGCGTGTGTTGATCACAAAACCGCCCAATGCCGCAGCACGAGATTGCTCGCAGGCGATAACCTCGAATGGGCCGCGTTTACGCTCTTCGTTTAGCCATTCATGCGTCAACTCGACCAATCGTTGCGCTTCCAATTCCCAGTAAGCGTCGATAAATCGATAGCGACGGCGAAAGTCAGCGACGACGCAATCGACGCACCGAGTGGTCGTCTGAACAATTTCTTGCTCGGACTTTTGCTCGAGCCGCTCGGAACTCTTAACCTCAGTCCAGAACAAGGCCAACACAGCGTGGATTAAATTGCCGCGCTGGAGTGGGCTTAATCCAGGGGTGGCGTCGGCTGGCGTTCGGGTGTGCAGGCGATGCTTAGCGACCGCGCGCATTGGACACGCAGCTTGATCGGTGAATACGCCGACGCCACCCCGGATATTCGCGTCGCTTTCAAGCTCGGTGGCGTAATTGTCCGGGTAGGTCTTAAACTGGCGTGACGCACCCGAATGTGGCCAATAATCCACAGGATCTGGCGATAATGGGCGAATCTCAAATCCAGCCAGGGGTCTGCGCGGTGTCTCACCATCAATCTGAGCGAAACTCCAAATCACCTCGGCGTTTCGATCGGATAAACTTTCCAGCAATTGTTCTGCGTCGCGCAAATCTCGCTCGGGATCCGTACCCGGAACAGCGCATTCGCGCTGCAGATTAAACGGTACCAGCGGGTTGGCGTCGGGCAGCTCCGGCCATGCACCATCATGCAAATCTGCGATCCAAAGCGCGTCCGCCTGTAAGAAAGACGCTTCTTCTAACGTCACAAGCTGGATCGCATTTATCGGCGTTGACGTCGGTTGGCGTCGGCCGCGCAATGCGCTGCGTAGCTCGCTGAGGAGCTCTGACCAAGTGCATGGCGGCACTACGGCATCAAGTTGCGCTAGCGAATCCATCACTCTATGCCATTCGACCAACGCCAGCTGCTCGCTTTCAATTAGCGCTTTTCCCCCTGGCCATCCAGCTGCAGTGAGCATTGCGTCTACCGTGAGCATCCAATCATGTATTCGCTGGCGCGTTGGTGCGCCCTCGAAAACAGTCGTAACGCCCTCAACCCGCTGAACAAAAGCCGCACAAGAACTAGCACTACGCGCCGCTTCGAGCGCCCAACTAATTGAAATCTCGACGTCACCGTGGCGACGAAGATCGCAATCGAGCAGCGCTCGTTCTTCATGCTCAAGCTCCGCTTCGCCGAGGTATGGTGCTAGCAACAATCGACTTATCTCATCCCACGGTCGAGACCGTTGCCAATCTAAAATAAGTAGTGCGAGTTGAATCATGGGAATGTCCGCAAACGAGGTGTTGTTCGCAAACCCCAAGGTCAAGACGT
Source organism: Gammaproteobacteria bacterium (assembly GCA_963854885.1). Classification (GTDB taxonomy): domain Bacteria; phylum Pseudomonadota; class Gammaproteobacteria; genus UBA11873. The sequence continues at coordinate 5,421 of CAWLAW010000087.1, forward strand.
TATCGCCAGCTATTTCCTCAGCTGAACTCGTCAGCACGCGTTGCAGTCGTTGCGCAAGATTAGCGTCAACCCGATTGGAACCCGTTAATGCGATCACGATATCGGATTGTGGTGAGGCAACTTTCCGGGCTGCAGCCCACGTAATAGCCGCGTTTAATTCCATTTCCGAATTTGGGTAGGCGCGATATTCCGGGCTTGTTGAAGTCTCTAAGCACGAGCCCCCCGAGCCGCTGTCACGCTTTAGAGTGAGCGCCCGGATTTCTGCAAGCGTGGGTGGCAGTCTCGTATAGCCGAAAAATTCGAACGGCGCTAAGAGCGTCGAAATTGCGCCGCCAAGCTCGCTTAAGCGGAGCGCAAATCTCGATTGATCGACCGCTTCAAGTTCGACGCAGCGTTGCTGGAAGCCGCGCGCCCAGCGCTCAAAAGCGCGAACTTCTTCGCGCGTCGTACCCGCGGTAATTTGACTCAGTGGGATCTTCCAGAGCAGGACGGTCGACCACGCCTTCATGGCCAGCGCCGCTAAGTTATCTATCTGATCGAAATCAACGTCGTCACTCGCACCGATCACCTGCTCCCACAGTGCGCGCTCTTGCTCGGACGATAGTAGTAGATGGGAAGAAAATTCTGTTTGCCGATCTAACGCCAAGCATTGAAAGCTATCGCTTACCCAAGCACTAAATGGCAAGACAAGAGGTGCCTCCCAGGTTAGCGATCCCGCCTGCAGATGGTCTGCGTTGTAGCGATCCGCAATCAGCCCTGCGAAACGTCGCGATGGGGTGACCAGGGTTACTCGGCGCTCCAGGGTCGCTAGGAATTCTCGGCGCATGATTATCCCCGTACGGGCCTGCTATACTGCGATTGAGACATAGTGTTTTCGTTTCTAATTAGGTAGCAACGTGTTTTATTCAAGCCTAAATCGTCGCGTCATCTTTGCGCTATCTGTCCTAGCGCTCATCATCCCACATTCCGAAAACGCCGACGCACGCATGTATCAATGGTCGCATGCAGCAACCGGAACCGTCCAATTATCCGGTTCGCCCCCGGCATGGTATCGGAGCTCTGCCCGCGGCCCAAGAGTATTCGTTTTTGATAACGGAAAATTGATTGACGACAGCGCAGTACCCGTCGGAGAAGAACATCGCCAGTTGCTCCACACGAATGCGTTCGGGCATATTGATGAACAGTCGTTCTCGCGCGAGGATCCCGACGATTCAACGATTGCATTGCGTGACGCGTTAGAAAATGCGTCACGCGAAGGAATCGACGTGGATGCGATTACCGATGCCTTCGCTGCCGAGCAAGCAACAATCGCCGATCAAGCCGGCGGTGGGGCTGTGGAGCAAACTGTTGTTGAACTAAAAGCCCTACTCGAAGCATGGGACAGCCGCCACCTCGATGAAGCAAAAGCGCTTTTACGAGAAGTACGGGGCGATCCGCAGTAGTTTATCTTTCTAGAACCGATGGCGAGTCAAGCCCGAATTATTTAAAGAACTGCAATATTGAGGCAAGGAGACCACTCTTCCCGGCCTCCGTGAAATCACGTAGCACGAGTAGCGTTTCGTTGCCCGGGTTAACTTGCAAACCGATCGAGATATAGCTGCGCGCAGTTTCGTAACTGCCTTCGGCAATATCTCTTTTCGCCAAGATCGCATAGCGTTCCGATATCTGTAAGAGACCGTTGCGCGCTGCTTCATCATTCGGATTCATCTGCAGCAAGCGCGAATAGTAGTAATAGGCGTTATCTTGATTAGGCGCACTCAGCCGATATTCATTGAGAGAATGGTTTGCGAGCCATCTTAATGCGTCGGTGATTTTCTCGTTGCCCTCCCGATCGTTAGCGGCCGTCAGCGCATCGAATTCGCCTTCTTGAAGAACGGCAACCTCAGCGATTGACGGGACGCTACGCGTCACCGTGTCGCGGGACATCCGATATTCCACAGCGATTAAGGCGCCATAAGCCACAGCACAAAATATCGCCGTGCCACCAAGGAGCCAAGGCATTTTTCGCGGCACCGCGGTCGGCATTTCGAGGCGGGTCGCTTGTGTGTTGCGAAACTCGTCGGGTCTCGCGGAGGGGTCGAAATCGACAGCTTGCGAGGTATCGTCTGAAATTCTCAGCTTCTCGCGTTGCTCGAGCATATCAATGTAGTGCAAGAGCGATTCGGCATCGCGAAAGCGAGAATTGCGATCTTTCGCCATCATTAAGTTGAGCAATTCCTGATACGCCTGCAGGCCCGTTGGGAGCCCTGGAACGGGTTCCTTTTTGTGCATCAGGATGATGTCGATGACCGATTTGGAATAGTAGGGTTTTTTACCTGTGAGCATTTCGTAAAAAATAACGCCCAAGGCATAGATATCCGCGCGCCCGTCAATCGCGCCAACATCCGATTGTTCAGGTGCCATATAGTTCGGGCTACCGACGAACATACCCGTGGTTGTCAAATCGGCATCTCCGGTGAGACGCTTAGCAATGCCGAAATCGCTTAGTAGCGGCGTGCCATCGGTGCGGAACAATATATTCGCTGGCTTAACGTCACGATGAACAATCCCCTTGGCGTGCGCCGCGCCGAGTCCCGAGGCGATTTTACGAACCAAATCGATCGCCTCAAAGGGCGAGCTAACCGGGCACTGTAGACGTTGTTTCAGGTCGCCACCACCGACAAACTCCATCGAAATATAGACGTCTTCGCCCGCCTTTCCGATATCGTAGGTCGTAATAATATGCGGATGCTGAAGTGAAGCGACAATTCGCCCCTCGTTCAGAAAACGTTCGAGCGCTTGCGGCGAGTCGGCGCTAGAGGTGTCAAGTACCTTAAGAACAACTTCCCGATTGAGCGATGTTTGCAGCGCTAGATGAGCGCTAGCCATTCCTCCCTGCCCAATCCGCCGCAGGATCTTGTATCCGGGTATGTCCATAGTGCCGATTATAGCGGCGCAAAAATCTAAAAGCGTTGCTTTTCGTATCGATTGTTTACCCCGATTAATCGCCTTACACGTGCTATTCGTAGCGCCAACGATTAGAGTGTTATCCCCTTCAACCCGATGTCG
>CAWLAW010000088.1:0-8429 GCA_963854885.1 Gammaproteobacteria bacterium
AAAAAACATGCAGCAACTACAACAGCAGCGCGGTGATGGTGGCGAATACTTAATTTCGCCAGAACAACGTAATGAAATCGAATTGTTCCGCACCGAACAACTAAAAACGCGCAAGGAGCTACGCTCCGTTCAACACGACTTGCAAAAAAATATTGAGCAACTCGGTTCGAAGCTTAAGTTTATTAACATCGGCTTGATACCCATATTAATTTCAATATTTGCAGTCGGAATTGGGATCGTCGGATCCCGCCGTCAACTTTCAAAATAGCTAGGTTGAGTATGCGAACATTATTCTTTTTCGTCGCCGCAGTGGCGATAGTCGGTATTGCCTGGAATGTCAGTCGCGACAGTGCACCCGATTCTGAAATATCCACGAATTTACTATTCCCAGAACTCCTGGAATCAGTGAACGACGTGAATCGAATGTCGATTGTTTCGGCAACGACCAATGTTGAACTCGCGCGGTCGAACAGCGGCTGGGTGGTTAGCAATCGAGACGATTTCCCTGCGGATATTTCGAAAGTGAGATCGACGTTGTTGGCGCTGTCGCAAACAACCGCCCTCGAGAACAAGACCTCTAAACCGGAGCGCTACGGAAAAATCGGAGTCAACATGCCTGATTCGGCTGATAGTGATTCGCGACTCATCAACGTATTCACCGCCGATGAAACGAAATTAGCCGCGCTTATTATTGGAAACAAACGTAGTGCCAGCCAACCAGGAGAAGCTCAGTATTTCGTGCGCCAAACCGATTCAGAAACAGCGTTACTCGTACAGGGGAACCTCGAGTTAAACGCGGATCCGATCCAGTGGATGGATACCGACATAGTGGACATCCCTGCCGAGCGCGTTAGAAGCGTCACGATCGGCCAAAACGAAGCAACGCCGATTGTCGTCTCTAAACAAAACGCAAGGGAGAATTTTTATTCCCTGGCAAATATTCCTGCAGGATTTACGGAGACATCTCGTTCGGTCGTGTCTAGCTTTGGCGCATTGTTGCTTGGGGTTAGGTTCGATAACGTTTTTTCGGCGGACAAATTTGATGGCAAACCTGTCCGCTCGACCTCCGTGCTTGAAACATTCGATGGTTTGAGGGCGACGATTGAGCAATATGACCACGAAGATTCGGTCGTAACGCGAGTTCGATTCGCGTATGACCCCGAACTCGTCGAACCGATCGAACCGCTACCCGAAGAAGATCCTGAGAGTGAAAATAAAGCCTCGGAATCGACCACCGAACCTTCGGTCGAAAACGCCGTCGATGACCTTAATGAGAAAGTTGCGAAGTGGCTATACGTGTTGCCGGATTACAAAAATCGATTGCTCGCGAAGAAGTTTGACGAAATGATTAAAGAGCAGGAACCGCCACTGAGCGATGGAGATAGCGAACCTAGCGGCGAGTAGTAACTGTTCTCGTTGGATAGAGAATGCGGTTAACTAATTAATCGCCGTGCTGACGGAAATTCCGGGTAAGCTCGATGAGTGCCGTGAGAGCGCTTTCCAGGCTGCGACGCTCCCCGTATCGCGCCACAAATGATAAGCGTTGATTGGGTCCATAATCACTTGCTGGTCGTCAATTTGGCGTAACGCAATCAACACATCCACGATGTCGACGAAGAATGTCGACAGCATGCCGAAAATAGGATCATCGGTGTAGCGGACATACTCAGCATAGGCAGACTCGCCGACCGTAACGTAGTAGGTAATCGGCAAGTTTCGTCGAACCGCATGCTCCGGAAATAGTCCCGCGTACAGCAAACAATGGTCGCCGATGGCGCGAAAGTCGTCGGCCAGCAGATCGTGAGCCGCGTTAAGCCCCTCGTTTATGCTTGATAACGTCGGTTCCGCCGACCGTCGGCTCGTTTTGAACAATAGACGGAGCACGTACTCTTCGAGCGCGCCATCTAATTCGGTTTTTGCGACGAACTCGGCTTTACTCAGCAACGCTCGCCACCCACCCAGTTCAGCCAGATGAATATTTATTGATTCCATACCCATCCGTAGCGGCCCAACAACTCAATTCTTGAATCACACAAAACCGGCCTGATCAATGACGTCGAATTGGCGTCTGCATAGGCACGGCGATGTCCAAGCTATATACTTCGCGGCTTCGAATTTATTCGCAGTACGTGGTAGCAATGTCCGATAGCCCGGCAAACTCCTTTCAAGCGTTGATCTTCAACTTGCAGCAGTTCTGGGCCGCAAAAGGGTGCGCAATTGTCCAATCCTATGACATGGAAATGGGCGCAGGAACTTTTCATCCGGCGACGTTTCTGCGCGCGATAGGGCCGGAGCCGTGGCGCGCGGCATACGTGCAGCCGACGCGACGACCCACCGATGGCCGCTACGGCGACAATCCCAACCGCCTGCAGCACTATTTTCAATTTCAGGTCTTATTGAAACCATCGCCGAAAGAGTTGCAAGATCTTTATCTGGAATCGCTGCTATCGCTTGGAATCGACCCGCTTGTCCACGATATTCGCTTCGTCGAAGACAATTGGGAATCGCCAACCTTGGGCGCTTGGGGTCTGGGTTGGGAAGTTTGGTTAAACGGAATGGAAATAACTCAATTTACCTATTTCCAACAAGTCGGCGGTTTGGATTGTCGTCCGGTGTCTGGCGAAATTACTTATGGGCTAGAGCGCATCGCTATGGTTCTCCAAGGGGTCGACTCAGTTTACGATTTAATCTGGACCACGGCTGGTGACAATCCTGTGACTTATGGGGATATCTACCATCAGAACGAAGTAGAGATGTCGGCGTTTAACTTTGAACATGCCGATGTTAAAACATTATTTGACCGATTTAGTAGCTGCGAATCCGAAGCGCAAAAAATGATCGAACAGGGGCTACCACTACCGGCCTACGAGATGATGGTGCAAGCATCCCATACGTTTAATTTGCTCGACGCCCGCAAGGCAATTTCGGTAACAGAACGGCAGCGATACATCCTTCGCGTTCGGACACTGGCACGGGCAATTGCCGAAACGTACTATGCCGCGCGCGAAGCATTAGGATTCCCACTCGCCGAACCCAGTCAATCGAACGAGGGATCAGCATGAGCTCTCGAAAAGATTTTCTTGTTGAAATAGGGACCGAGGAGCTACCGCCGAAGGCGTTGCTCATCTTGTCGAATGAATTTCGACGCGGAATCGAAGTTGGACTAGGTGTAAAACTTCTCGCGCACGGTGAATCTGAGACTTATGCGACGCCGCGACGATTGGCGGTAAGGATCAAAGACCTAGTAACCCGCCAGGAAGATCAGAGCGTGGCGCGACGGGGACCCGCCGTATCGGCAGCATTCGATGCCGCAGGTAATCCGACTAAAGCAGCCACTGGATTCGCGAAATCTTGCGGCGTCGAGGTGGGGGCACTTGGCCGAACCCAGAATGATAAGGGCGAGTGGTTAAGCTTTGATGCAGAAATTCAAGGTGAAAGTACGAATCTTCTGTTGCCCGCGATAGTCTCAGAGTCATTAAGTAAATTACCCATCCCGAAAAGAATGCGATGGGGATCCGGCACGGTAGAATTTGTCCGCCCCGTGCATTGGATCATGATGTTGCACGGAAATGAAATTATTAACGGAACCATACTCAACGTCGAAAGTGGCCGCATAACTCGGGGTCATCGATTTCATAGCCCAGCCCCTATTAAATTGGACTCTTCTGAAGATTACCCAGGAGTATTACAATCGGCGGGCTTTGTTATCGCGAGTTTTGAACAGCGCCGAGAACTGATCGCCACAGGGTCGCAAGATCTCGCTGCGCAGCTCGGCGCACGAGCAATCATTTCACCTAACCTAATCGACGAGGTCACCGCGTTGGTCGAGTGGCCGGTTCCAATTTGTGGGACGTTTGACGAGCATTTTCTGGATCTTCCCCGCGAAGTGTTGATAGCGAGTATGCAAGATCACCAGAAGTACTTTCCCGTCGAATCACCGGACGGCGTGTTATTAAATAAATTCATTACCGTTGCGAACATCGACAGCTTGGATCCAGATGCTGTGCGCAGCGGTAACGAACGGGTAATCAGGCCTCGACTCAGCGACGCCGCATTCTTCTGGAGCCAAGATAGAAAAACAGCGCTCAGCGAGCGGTTAAGCCGATTAGACGATGTCGTCTTTGAGAAACAGCTTGGCAGTCTGAAAGAAAAAACCGATCGCGTCGCTACTCTAGCGCGGCACTTGGCCAAGATGTTTGCGGCCGACAACGATCTCACCAGTCGTGCCGCGACTCTCGCGCGGTGCGATCTGTTGACCGACATGGTTGGTGAGTTTCCAGAACTGCAGGGATTAATGGGCAGTTATTACGCCGCAGGCGACGGCGAACCGTCACAAGTGAGCGAAGCCCTTGCAGAATTCTACATGCCGCGTTTCGCTCGTGACACGATCCCCGGGACAGCGATCGGTCGATGTATCGCTTTTGCCGATAAGCTCGACACACTGGTCGGGATATTCTCAATAGGCGCCGCCCCGACCGGCGATAAAGATCCATTCGCACTGCGACGCGCAGCACTGGGGTGCATCCGAATCGTTATTGAGTCCGGTGCAGGATTGGACCTGAACGAAGCGTTAGATCTTGCTTGCCAAGGATATAGCGATGTCATTGATACGAGTAATGTTAGTGAACCCGTTATCAAATTCATCATCGATCGAATGCGCGGATACTTTTCGGAAAAGGGTATCGATACGTCGACAATCGATGCCGTACTTGCAGTCGGGACCCCGAACCCAACGGATATCCATGCGCGGATCGAGGCGGTTGTCGCATTTCAGCAGCTCCCCGAATCAAGTGCGCTTGCCGGGGCAAATAAGCGGATTGCGAATATATTGCGGAAAAATGACGCTAAAACGGCCGCATCTATCGACCCGAAGCTGCTCGAAGCAGATGCCGAAGTACAACTTGTAGCCTCGCTAGATTCAATTACACAATCGATCAATGACTCGCTCGACGAGAGGAACTACAGCGCGTTTTTGACTGTTCTGTCGGAATTACACGATCCCATAAATTTGTTCTTCGACGATGTCATGGTCATGTGTGATGATATCGCAGTGCGCGATAATCGAATGGCCATCCTTTCGCACATTCACGGTCTTTTTTCAGTCGTAGCGGACATCGCGCGACTAAACGACTGATCGGCCGAAGAATTCGCCGTGCGCTTACTGATTCTCGATCGCGACGGGGTGATCAACCAGGATTCAGACGCGTTCATTAAGTCTGTCGACGAGTGGATCCCAATTCCAGGCAGCTTGGAAGCGATCGCACGGGCCAACCAAATTGGATTCTCTATTGTCGTGGTCTCTAATCAATCGGGCTTAGCTCGCGGCCTATTTGATATTGACATGCTGAATAAGATTCATAATCACATGATCAATGAAATAAGCAGATTCGGCGGGCGCATTGAAGCGATATTTTTTTGCCCACATGGGCCGAACGAGGACTGTCTGTGTAGAAAACCGAAACCTGGGCTCCTCGTCGAGGCTGGGAAACGCCTGAATGTCGATTTAAGCAGCGCAACCCTTGTTGGAGACCGGGACAGCGATCTACTTGCCGCTCGCGCTGTGGGCGCGCGACAAATGCTTGTCGAAACAGGTCATGGCAGAAAAACAAAGGCGACATTGGAGCTAGGATCGGGTGTGATCGTGAGAAGCGACCTTGCGGACGCAGTGCAGTGGCTTAGCGAAAACCTGTGATCACTCCACTGCGATCACTGGTGTTCTATCTCGTCGTGTTTCCTGTAACAGTCTTGTTTTGTCTCATCGCCATATTAATCCTACCGGTGGATCGCTTCATCCGCTATCGCATCGTGACTCAATGGTCTGCATTCGCACTCTGGTGGTTGCGCATTAGTTGTGGATTGAGCGCTCGAATTCACGGCGCGGAAAACATTCCCGCCGAGCCGTGCGTCATTTTCTGCAAGCATCAATCGGCGTGGGAAACCATGGCGCTTCAATTCATCTTCCCGCCACACGTCCAGGTCGTCAAACGCGAGCTACTCTATGTTCCATTTTTTGGATGGGGGCTAGCTTCGTTGAATCCGATCGCGATAGATCGATCCTCGGGTGCGAAAGCGCTGCGCCAGGTCTTGCGGATCGGCACCCAACGAATCGACCAAGGATGGTCTGTCCTGCTGTTCCCAGAGGGCACGCGGACGCCGCCGGGAGAAAAACGTGATTACGCCGCAAGTGCTGCTGCGCTGGCGATTCGTGCAAATTGCAAACTCGTTCCGGTGGCGCACAACGCCGGCGTATTTTGGTCGCGCAACGCATTTGGCAAGTACAGTGGTGAGGTCCAGTTGGTGATTGGGCAGGCCATAGATCCGGCCGATCAAACGGCGAGCGAAATGACAGCATTGGCGAGTGCGTGGATCGAGGGCGAGTGCGATAACATGCCGCTTAAAGTCGACTAAGGTTTATATTTTCCACTCGGTGACCGTTAAGCTGCGGATATTGCCGTACCCGGTGAAGCGTTAAGGCTTTCCCACTACTCGTAAAGCGATAGTTAACAATGACTTCAATTCTCACTGCAAAGTTTCCACATGCGCGCCCGAGACGTATGCGCGCGAACGAATTTTCACGCCGTCTTATGCGTGAAACGACATTAACTCTAGATGACCTGATTTGTCCCCTATTTGTTCGTGAAGGTCACAACGAACGGGAATCGATTGCGAGTATGCCGGGGGTCGAACGCTTATCAGTCGATTTGTTAACGGCTCGCGCGGCGGAGCTATACGATCTTGGTATCCCGGCAATTGCAGTATTCCCAGTGACACCGCAAGCGTTGAAAACGGCGGACGGATCGCAAGCGTTTAATCCCGACGGCTTGGCCCAGCGCGCGATAGCCGAGGTTAAATTGCGTGTGCCGGATCTCGGTGTTATCACTGACGTCGCACTGGATCCATTTACATCGCACGGCCACGACGGCGTGCTGGACGATTCCGGTTACGTGGACAATGACCAATCGCTCGAAGTCCTCGTCAAACAAGCACTATCGCAAGCGCGAGCCGGGGTCGACATTGTGGCACCGTCCGACATGATGGACGGACGCGTCGGCGCGATACGTGCAGCGTTGGAATCTGAGGGTTTTGCCAACGTCCGCATCCTTGCCTATTCGGCGAAATACGCTTCTGCCTTCTACGGCCCGTTTCGCGATGCCGTGGGCTCTAGCGCGAATTTAGGCAAGAGCGGGAAAAGAACCTATCAAATGGACTATTCAAATAGTTCAGAAGCGCTAAGAGAGGTTGCGCTAGACATCGAAGAAGGTGCGGATATGGTAATGATAAAACCAGGAATGCCGTACATGGATGTGATCAGACGCGTAAAAGATACGTTCGAAATGCCTACTTTCGTCTATCAGGTGAGCGGCGAGTACTCGATGATAATGGCCGCGATTCAGGCCGGTTGGTTGGACGAACAAAGCGTCGTGATGGAATCTCTAAGTGGTTTCAAACGCGCTGGAGCCGACGGCGTCCTGACGTATTTCGCGCCGTACGCGGCAGCGCAGTTAAATCGCTAATCCGGGTAGATATCGGCTGGGCGATAGATCTAACTCGCTACATTTCAATTCCGAGTTCTTTGATCTTTCGGGTTAGGGTGTTCCTTCCCCAACCAAGTAGACGTGCTGCGTCTTGCCGTCTCCCTTGAGTATGCGTCAGTGCGACCCGGATCATTATCTGTTCAAATCTTGGAACCGCTTCGTTTAGAATCGGTAAATCGCTGGCGCGCACGTGACATACGGCCCACTTTGTTAACGCGGCTTCCCAATTGTCACTTCGACCCTCGGACTCGGTCGAATTGGATCCTAATTCCGGCGGTAAATCTTCAATATCAATTTCCTGCGCCGGCGCCATAATTGTAGCTCGACGGCAGGCATTTTCTAGCTGACGGACGTTGCCAGGCCAATCGTAACGCTCGAATAGTGCAACCGCTTCAGGACGTAATCGTTTCGGTTCAATCTGCAATTCTTTGGCCGTCAGTTTTAGAAAATGCTCCGCCAGTTCGCAAACATCTTCGATGCGCTCGCGCAATGCCGGAAGGTGCAGGCGTATTACATTCAAGCGGTGATAAAGATCTTCGCGGAACGTCCCGTCTTTAACCCGCGCATCGAGATCCTGATGAGTGGCAGCTATGACGCGAACATCTGCCTTGACGATGCTATGCCCGCCAACGCGAAAGAATTCACCATCTGCGAGCACGCGTAGTAAGCGCGTCTGGAGAGCCGCGGGCATATCACCGATTTCGTCGAGAAATAAGGTGCCAGCGTTTGCTTGCTCGAAGTGTCCAATCCGCTGGCTGCTTGCTCCGGTAAATGCCCCTTTCTCATGTCCGAATAATTCGGACTCCAGTAACTCGCTGGGAATTGCAGCCGTATTAATCGCAACAAACGGTTCGTCAGTGCGCGGCGAGTGGCGATGAAGTGCGTGTGCAACGA
>CAWLAW010000089.1:0-8412 GCA_963854885.1 Gammaproteobacteria bacterium
AATACGTACTCGCCCTCGACTGAATCGACTGCCCCGCGATCTGATTCAACGGATAACGTGCAAGCGTGGGCAGACTGCGTGATCCCTTTGACGGTCGAGCTCATGCGAAACTCAATCAAGTTCGATCTGTCAGCCAAATCGCGGAGTAGTTTTTCGTGTTTCTCCTGCGAACTCATATGCGGCACGCACGGGCTGTCGGTAACCGGGAGGCTTTCGAAATCGGGACATCGAACCCTGCCAATTTCGGTGCCCGTTAATGTTGTTGTGTAGACTAAACAGTGAGTCCATGAGGCGGGCAGCGAAATGGGCTCAAAATCCTCGTCAGTAATGCCTAATCCACGCATAACCTCCATTGTGCGGCGGCTCACGCTTCTTGATTTTGGATGAGGATTAATGTTCTCACGCCGCTCAAACACGATCGATCGCACGCCGTACTTCGCCAGAAGTAGGGCTGAGAATGTTCCGACGGGACCGCCGCCAACAATAAGTACTGGTGCTTTCATGTAACCCGATCCTCGGCGCTATAAAAATGCCACTATCCGTTCGGCTTGCTAGCTTGTCGTAGGAATGGTAAGTGTTGAGTTATCAGTTCGTCCATGCGCAAAAGGCACCGCAGGGCAAGTAACCGACTGCTGCCACGAACCACGGATAATATACTATGAATACATTCAGATTTGCTTGTACGAGCGGCGAAACAAGCGAGGTAGTTGGCGCGAAATTGGTTGCTCAATTGAGTGACGTACCAACGGATGCGAATCTCGGTTTCATCTACGCAACGGATGCGAGTGCGCATTTATTATCAGACACATTAGACGGTCTACGCGAAGCGACCGGAATTGATCACTGGACAGGTACGATTGGTCTTGGCATGAATGTGATGGGTGAGGAATTCTATGATAGCCCGACAGTTGCAGTAATGCTTGGTGCGTTCAACGAGAACGATTTCCGTATTATTGATCCGCAGGCGATCGATGTATCAGGCTTTGAAGACACGAATGCGGATTGGTTAGATCCCAATGATCATTACTTCGGCGTCCTGCATGCCGATCCGAGCAATCCGAGAAGTTCCGCACTGATCGAAGCATTGGCCGAGTCGGTGCCAAATGCTTTCTTTGTCGGCGGAATTACGTCATCGAATAGCCAACATCTTCAAATCAGCGACACGATTACCAGCGGCGGCGTATCCGGTGCATTGTTTTCCAGTCGGGTCCCTTTAGTCACTGGCCATTCGCAAGGTTGTTCACCTATCGCCGATTCTCACGTAGTCACACGTTGCGAGCGAAACATCGCCATCGAACTAGACGGCCGACCGGCGCTCGATGTACTACGTGAAGATGTCGGCGAAATAATTTCGAAAGACTTACAACGCATGGCCGGCTATATATTCGCAGCATTGCCGATTTCAGGGTCCGACACAGGTGACTATCTAGTGCGTAATATTGTTGGGGTCGACGAAGAGCAAAAGCTTGTAGGTATTAGTGACGTACTTGCAGAGGGTATGGAACTTATGTTTTGCCGCCGTGATGGCAGTTCTGCGCGACAAGATATGGATCGCATGCTCGAAGATATATCTAAACGTGTAGACGGCAACGCGCGCGGGGCACTTTATTATTCATGCCTCGCGCGAGGCCGAAATCAGTTTGGTGAAAACTCGGAGGAGATGAAGATGATCCAAGAGGCACTCGGTGACATCCCGCTGGTCGGATTTTTCGCCAACGGTGAAATATTTCATAATCGACTTTATGCGTACACCGGCGTACTCAGCGTTTTTTGCTAGTTAGCCGAACGTTTGGCAGCCGCACGTTAAAGTCATTTTGCCGCTTCGGCGATCTCTCATAGCCGAACTCGTAGTTTCCCGAATTATGATCTTAGTTCGACTATCTTCATGCCGGCATTGCGCCTCGAAAGGAAGAGTCGATGCGCGACGGTCGTGATATGCAGATCCTAAAATCGACTGGCGTTGGAATTATCCTCGCGAGTAACCTTTTCTTGTTCGTCCCATTGACACTTTACGTTGCGAGTTCAACAGAATTCTCCGTCTAGTTTTTATCGATCCTTGAAATGTACGTTCGGCCCACGATCGTAGTGGTATTACTCGTTGGGCTGTTGGGTGCGGTGTTAAGCAGGACCGTTTTTCCTCGTTATCTCACGATCCTTGCTGTCATCGGAATTACGTTTTGGCTGCAAGGGAATGTACTTGAATGGAATTACAGCGTGCTGGACGGGCGCAGCATCGATTGGACGCAAGGTGTATGGCGCGGCTGGGTCGATATGGGAATATGGATCGCCGTGCTCAGTTTTGCGGTGCTCGCAAATCTTCAATGGCAGCGCTTAATCGTTCAATTCGCGATTGGAGTGTTCGCTTTGCAACTAGTCCTCGGAGCACTTACAGTCGTTCGAAGCGCCGATCAGTTAACCACGAATCCGCTATTATCAGCTACGCCAAACGCGCTTAATGAATTTCATGGCTATTCGTCGAAGGCGAACGTCCTGCACATAATTGCCGACGGCTTTCAGGCAGATATATTCGATGAAATTGTCAACGAAGAAAATGGCCGTTCGTTGCGAGATGGCTTAGAGGGGTTCGTTTTTTACAAGGAGCATTTGGGGGCCTTTCCACTAACGCACATGACGGTTCCTGCGCTATTAAGCGGTAAAATATATACCAACCAAATGCCGATCAACGATTTCCTTAATGACGCGATTGGCGGAGAGACAATTTTGTCTGCCGCGCATGACGCAGGTTACGAAGTTGACCTTGCCGTGCCTGGGAGTCTCGGCTACATGTACACCAAGGCGCCGTATACGAATGCCTATTTCGTGCCGAATAATGCGCATGTTACAAGTGCACAATCGGGTGTGTATGACGCGACGAAGCTTTTCGATTTATCCCTGTTTCGGATCGCGCCTCATTTCCTCAAGAAATATATTTACAACGATCAACTTTGGTTGGTGCAATCGAGGTTAAGTGAGAAGAAGTACATGGGGCTTGCGTTCTTCTCGCACGTCGCGTTTCTGCGTTCGATGCAAGAGAATATTTCTGTTCACCGGCAGCGGCCAGTATACAAATTAGTGCACCTGATGTTGAGTCACAATCCAATGGTGGCCAATGAACAATGTGATTATGCGGGTAAAATTCTACCGACGATCCGCTATACCGCAAAGATCCAAGCGCGCTGCAGTCTGATTGAGATTGTCGCTTTGTTCGACAAAATGAAGTCTCAAGGAATTTACGATAACACGACGATAATATTAATGGCGGACCACGGCACATGGGCGAGGGCGAAAGGCGTTATCGGAGAGCAAAGTGAAGACGGAAAATATATCGGTGGTCTCGATCCACAGATGGTGTCTTTGGCTCACCCTTTAATGGCGATAAAACTTCCCAACGCGTCCGATGCAATGACGACGTCTACTGTCTATTCGTCGATCATAGACACTGCGGCGACCATTGCGAATGCGATGCACTTGGATTCGAAAATCGGCGGTCGCTCGATTCTCGAGTTAACCGAAGGAGAGCCACGTTCGCGCCGACATTACTACTACAAATATCGTAAGGACGATTGGGACGCGGAATTTTTAGGTCCTATTCTAGAATTTATCGTCGAAGGCCCTGTGTTAGATACTAACTCGTGGCGGGTTGGCAGGTTATTCGCAATCGACGGTAGACTCGAATAAAACGGCGAGTCGTGCGCCACTGCTCAACTGTGGTAATTAAGTTTTATTTCGCACAATAGAGAGTTGTCTCGAGATTCGGCGGTTACAGCGCGCACCGCAGAAATCAATCCAGAATCGATATTCACATTTTCAATTGAGCGCGCACAGTTTGGGGATCGGCGAGTGGCCGACCAGCAGCGGCTGCACGATTGGCCACTTGCGCGATAAGTTCTGCGTTATTCATGGGCTCATTTTTGGCGTAAGAGTGGTCGCCTAGGCCGATCGCGATATGTCCTCCTTCGCCGATTACTTTATCCACAAGAGGCAACATATCCCCACCATGGTTGCATACCGCCCACTCGATTTTTCGATCCCGCGGTAGCATGGCTAAGTGTGCGTCGAGACCGGCCGCCGTTCCGGGGTGGCCGGCTAACAAGGCCCCATCGGTGAGCACAAAAAGTAAGAATATCGGCTCCGGTAGCAATCCCATGTCCATGAACGCAAGCGTCTGACGGGTAAAACCGATATTCCACGATACGACGTAGTGCTTCATCCGTGCGTCGGAAATGGCGCCGGCGAAATGTTCTAGCGTAGCTGTTGAATTCTTGTAAATAACATCGTTGGTATAGAACCGTTGATTATTTTGATCATAGAAATCTAGATTCGCGCTGCCCATGTCCATCGGTGCTAGATCGGGACGCGTGGCGGGATCGCTCGCCAATCGAACGACGGTTTCGATACGCTCAGCCGCCGATACATCGTTCGTTGCGGCGCCTAAGGTTGGATGGATCAGGATATCGGTTCGCTCACGAATTTGAGAAATCGTTTCCGCGTATGATTCGTATCGATGTTCGGGCGCGCCGTCCGGCGTACGGGAATGAAAATGAACGATCGATGCACCAGCTTCTCGGCACCGGACAGCGTCGTCAGTGATTTCCTGAGAGCTCCAGGGCACGTGTGGATTCTCCGAGCGCATCGCGTATTCGTTTATTCGGGCCTCGATAATTAGCTGGTCCATTATTTCGTCGCCTTGTTGTCCACGCTGCGTATCTAACTATGCTGCGATGCCTAATAGCTGCGCTGTTTCCTCTCTACTCGCCAACGGTCTACCGACTTCACCGCACAACTTGATCGCCGCTTCAACGATGTCAAGATTACTCGGCTTATGAGGGCCGGCATAATCTTCCAAGCCGATGCGTAAATGGCCACCAGCTTCTAGTGCCCATCGAGCCATCCCGCTATCGATAACGTCACCGCCGAGGACTGCTACCGCCCACGGTAACGAACTCTCGCCGAGTAACTCGAGATACGCTTCTAGCGCCGCTTTAGTTGGTGGAAATCCAAACGTTAGCCTATCGCTGAAGTAAAGTTTGATAAAAGTACCCGGCGGTAAGCTTCCGGCTTTGTCGTAGGCAAGGGCAGCGCGTAAGAAGCCGGGCTCAAATATCGCCATGTTTGGCGCGAGTCTCAATTCACGGCACCGATCCAACATCCATTCAATATCCGCGAAGCTATGGCTATAAACCATGCTTGAGGCGACCCGTGGCCGGCCATCTGATGCAAAACCGGCAAGATTGACCGACCCGGGATCGACGAAAGCCATGCGGATTAATTGCTCTTGGGCGAGGATAATTTGATGGCTCCAACGGGACTCGATGTCGCCCGGCCAATTTGAGGTTGGATAGAGTAAGGCGTCTTCAACTTCTGCATAGACGGCGCGATAAAATTGCGCTGCTTTGGCGGCCATTGTTTCAGGACTTGCACCGCCGAGTTCGCCCGGTCGGCCTAGGTCGTCGTGTTGATGGATGATTTGTGCGCCCGCCCTGAGACAGGCTAACGCGTCAGCGGTTAACTCTTCGATCGAAACAGGAACATTAGGGTTACTTGCCTGACGGCTCGAACCGTTCAACGCGACTTCGAGAATAACAGGGGTGGGCGATGCGTCCATAAGGCTTCTCCTGAGCAATGTGTCTAGTTTACGGCGAATGACCTGCGACAGAAACGATTTTGATGGCGAGAGTTCCCGTTGGGCAGGAAAATGTCGCAGTCGAGGCGCCGCGATCACGGCTTACTTGCCCATTTGAAACCCTGTCTGTTCTAATGCGACAAACTGAATAGGCGGCGGATTAACCGATGAATTTTGGATTACGTTATTGCAATACCGGCCCTTATGTCGATCCCGTGACCGCGATCGAACTGGTTCAGGCGGGAGAAGAGGCCGGGTTCGACTCAGCCTGGACGGTCGAACACACCGTCGTGCCGGCGGGTTATGCCTCGCCTTACCCGTACTCGGATAGCGGTAAGATGGCCGGTGGCGCCGATGATTTTGCACTGCCCGATCCGCTAATTTGGATGGCCTATGTTGCGAGCGCGACGAGCGAAATTAAGCTCGCAACGGGGATCGTAATTTTGCCCCAACACAACCCAGTGGTGGTCGCCAAGCAAGTTGCCTCGCTCGATCACTTGTCTGGTGGCAGGGTGATCTTTGGCATTGGGGTGGGCTGGTTAAAAGAAGAGTTCGCAGCCCTTGGCGTACCGTTTAAGGGCCGCGGGCGGCGCACGGAAGAATATGTGCACGCGATCCGCGCGCTGTGGGAACAAGATATGCCGAGTTTTCATGGTGAATTTGTGAACTTCGAGAATGCGTATTGTCGACCTCAACCGGTTCGAAAAACTGTACCGATAATTGTCGGTGGTCATTCGCTGGCGGCCGCAGAACGCGCTGGTCGTTTAGCCGATGGTTATTTCCCGGCGCGCGATGCACCGGCCGAATTAATCGACGCAGCTCGTCGTACGGCCGATCAGCATGGGCGCGATCCAAGCGCCCTAGAAATAACCGTCAGCATGCCTGATGACCGTAAGCTACTCGATGATTACGTGAAACTTGGGGTCGACCGCGTGCTGGTTCCGGTCACGGGGGTGACGGGCCTCGACAGCGGTATTACCGGACCGCAGGACGTTTTAAAGTGGAAATCGCTTGTCGAAGATTATCGGAATGCGGATTAGCTGACTTTTATCGACAGATTATCCGCACAACAACATTCGGAAATTCACCGGTATCGTTGAATTGTTCGCGCGCGCAGATCGGATTGACTAAATAGCATCCAAGAGCGGCTGCAATGTTGCGCTATCCCAATAATCCCACCATTCGCAGATCAGATTGTTGTCGATTTTAAACACACCTGCGACGGGTAAAACGACAGCCGTGTCTTTGTGGCGCCACTTTTCACTTCGCGCGTTCATCACCGTATCGCCCTCCGCAACACAATGATGATATTCGATTGATTCCATGCCTCCGTGTCTCGATTCAACAAATGGACCAAGGAATTTCTTAACGCCCGAGCGCCCGATAATCGGCTCATACGGCAAGTTGTGATAGAACACTTCGCTGCTTAGATATCCGACGACATCGTCTATTTTTCCCTTCGTCAGAGCATCGCAAAGCTTATTGACCAATATTTTGTTCATCTCGCTCAACTCTTTACTCCCATTTGAAACGGCTCAAGAAAAACCTACGCGCAAGTATGCGCCGGGCCTACTGCGTGGCGTTCATGTCGATTGCGCGAAACAGCAATTATGTCATCATCGCACGCTAAGAAAACTGGCGACGACTTCGAACAAGGCCTGCCGATTCCGTTCTAGCAATAAGCTGTGCGTGCCGGATCCGATCACAGTCATTCTTTTCTCAATGGCATTATTAAGCTTCCCGAATACCGCTCGACCTTGTTCGGGGGTTGTTTCGCGATCGTACTCCGCGACAACAATTTGAGTTGGGGCCTCGATAAGACTTGGATCGTACCAAGGTTCACCCGATTTCGAGCAGTGAGCAAAATCCTTTAACACCCCACTGGGTGCGCGCAGCATTGGTGGCGACGTGTTGTTAGCCTTTGGATCGCATTGAATAACATCCTCGCACCATTTTTTGACTAACCTGGAATCGACGATCTCCTCGAACTCCGAGTCGGATAACCCAACCCCCCAACGTGCCATGGCGCTGTGAGCGTCGACGTTACGATACGCGCCGAGGTCTGCGACAATCCCGCGCGGTGTGGTTCCTCGTTCAACCCAAAGTGCACCGCTCAATACGAGTCGCTTGACTCGATCAGGGTGCATCCCGGCATACGCGCCGCAAATTGCGGTACCCCAGCTGTAGCCGATAAGACTCACTCGCGTCGACAGGCGTTTCGCTAAAATAAAGTCAATCGCCTGCGCCACTTCGGCGATCGCGTGCGCAGTATCGACTAACGGTGGATTGTCCGTAGTCGGTTCGTCCATCTCTACCGGTCGGTCCGATCCGCCGTAGCCGAGTAGGTCCAAACACCATGTGTCAAACCCTTGTGTCGCGGTGTGATCCATCCAGGATGTACCGTCAACCGGATAGTCGAATGTAGACGTCGAGCCGTACGTCGCGCCGTGCACAAACAGGACGATATTGTCCTGTCCCGTGTTGGACGCGTCGTTCACATTCTTATTCCTCAGCAGGTTCTCGTAACCGTTGGACGTGCTCGCGATACGGTAGTCGTGCGCTTCGATCATTGATTTCTCCTCTCGTTTCTAACGTACCATAGCGAATTGCCGGACGTGTCCGATCATTCGCCCAAGTGCGCTGGACTAAAAATATTTATCGACCTTCGCGTGTCGGACAAATTAAGGGTTTGAATAGTCGCGAGGTTATAGAGATTCACAACGATGCAGCAAAAGTCTAGGTTAGTCACATGGTGATACCGTCATTCTATTACGGTTGGGTCGTCACTG
>CAWLAW010000090.1:0-8412 GCA_963854885.1 Gammaproteobacteria bacterium
GATATCGTGCGTTTCACCGGGCACCTCCGGACGTCATCGCCGCCCCGGTGAGACGGTCGATTTCGATGCGGTAGCGGTGGTAGTCAGCGGCTGCCACCAGAGCTTCGAGTCGACTGTCGAGTAGCAAGCGCTGTGCAGCGGTGAGTTCGAGCAGGGAGTAGCGTCCTGCGGCGTAGCCCAATTCGTACTCGCTCATCGCGCGTCGTGCGTCCGGAATAATGCGCTTGCGCAGCGTCTCAGCCGCGGTGAAGCTATGTGAAAGTTCTTGGTAGATTTCAAACAGTGTGGCGTAGAGAGTGAGTCGACGCTGTTCGTAATCCAGCGGCTCGCGCTGGTTCGCCAATCGCGCCACCGCAATGGCCGGCGCGGCGCGTGCTTGTGAGCCGAACGGGATGTTCACTGACGCGACAAGCGCAACGTCTTTTGATCCGTTTAGATAGCGCAATCCGCCCGATGCGGTGATGTCGGGGCGGCGCGAGGCTTCCGCCAGGCGCATGCGCGCTTCGCCAAGACGTTGTCTAGTAGCGAAACGAAGCAAATCCGGATTGCGTTTCAGCATTTGCTGAACCTCTTCGAAAGGGTCTGGCGACAATAACGCGAACAGGTTCGCCCGGGCGGCCGAGAAATTAGGTTCCGTATCACCCCACAGCGTCGCAAGCTTGACCCGCGATGCCGCCAGCTCGTGGGTCGCGTGCTCGAGTTCCAATTCGCTACGTGTGAGCGCGATGCTAACCCAGCGGCTTTCCGTTACAGCGGTTTTGCCCGTGCTGATACGCCGCTCGACCGCCGCGAGGATTTTCCTATCGAGCGCGACTGAGTCATTGGCGATAACTAAGCGCTCCTGGTCGCTGACGACATGTACGAAGCGTCTTGCTGTATCTGCCAGAAGATCCAACCGCTGCGCGTCTTGCTCCCTTGCCAATAGGTGTGCCTGCTGCTCGGCGAGTTCACCGCGCAACTCGGGCTTACGCCCCGATTCCAGAATGCGCCTGAGGCTCAGCGTGGTTTCCAATGAATCAGCGCCGCTGGCGGCGCCGCTACCCGCGAAGTTTTCGATTTCGATGTTCAGGCGTAACGGCGTTGATTGTCGTGCCTGCCCGATATGTTCTGCGGCAGCTTGGGCCGCAAACGTGGCCGACTGCAACGCGGGACTACGCGCGAGCACTCGTTCGATTGTTTGTTCGAGCGTCAAAGAACTACCGACAGTTATTTCCTCGGCGCATACCGGTGGGACCAGTAGGATCATTGAGATCAATATTTTCAAGTACGTCATGGAGACAATTCTCCAGCGCTCGCTCAAATCGAGCCGGCGCGTCGGTTCAGCGCATCGAGTGCGCCTGGGGCGGCGGTCTGCGTCGTCAGTAGTTTAGACGCGCAAACGCGGTAAAAACGGTATGGCTTACAGAGGAGGGGCGCGCAGTGGTGGCGCGAAGTGGGCGTAAGTCCGTTGCAGAGTAAGCGACAGGTCACGAGGACGCACTATCGCGCGGTTGGGCAAGAAAGCAGAGCATGTTAGTAGAAACACCAGCAATAATAGCGACATGGGATCGCCGTTGAGTTGTTTGCTGAGCGCATCGGGCGCTGCCTTGATGACATGCGCCTCAGCGTGATGCGCCCGCTCCTCGCTATCGTTCATGGCGTGCACAACAATTTCGTGCGCGTGTTGCACCGCCATCGGGTCGCTCAGGTGATGCAAGTGGAAATGTGCCGGAAACACCGCCAAGAAAAACACGGTCACCGCCATAAGCCAGCAAACCGACCGGTGCTTTAATACGATGTGCCTCCAAGCGAACATGAAATGATTCTAATAATAGCCGCCCACAATGACAACGTCGTCGGCAGAATTCACCAATTGGCCCGGTGCAGCAGTCCCCGAATACAAACCCTGCAGTTCAACGGACATCGACGAAACGCCGTCGATCGACCCTGCGTTGACGACCAGCGCGGCGTCCGCGCAGCAGGCGCGAGCGAAACTCGGCCGGTTGTTTGGCTCGAAACAAATACCTGTGCCCGAGCTTTATGGGTGCAGTCTATCCGGAAGCCCTGTGGGAACGAGACGACTCGGACACGAAGGAGTACATGAAAGAGCACTTTGGATGTTTGCAATCAACCCTCAAAGCAGTAGCGGACCGAGGGCTCGGTAGCGTAATTATTTAGACATGAACCATATACCATACAAGGGATGAAACTGACTCGATAGTTCCGACGGTTTAGTGGGCACACCGAACTAACGGCTCACGAGAGTTCAAGATACCGAACCCTGCTCCAAGAATGACCTTTATGCAGTGTGACGAATTCAAAGCCACAGCAGTTCGGATAAGCGAATTGCTAGGTATAACGCTCCAAAGCCGAAACGCCGGTTAACGCCATACAGGAAGGGAATTAAGTGGTGGAGCCGGGCGGGATCGAACCGCCGACCTTCGCATTGCGAACGCGACGCTCTCCCAACTGAGCTACGGCCCCAACGAGGGTGCGATTCTAGCGTGCGTGAATCCGTTTCGCTAGTAGGCGCAAAACTATTTCGCCCAATTGCTCGACAGTTTCTCGATGATCCGAAAATTTACAATTCTTCGCTCGCAGTTCACGTGATTGTCGCAATTATCGGCGGGTGATTGGTTTATGAACGTCGCTCAATAGTCGTCACCGTACTGATAGAATGCATGAACCTGAGCGGTTCTCGGGTCTTTATAGATAACCCAGAGAAAAAGTCGGATCGGATTTATGGCACTAGGCAACGCAATGACCGCGACTCCACCGTTACGAGCGCCGAAAGAGGTGACGTTCCCACCCTTGGTTCGCTCGCAGCTAGAGACACTACAAGTCAATCTTGGCTATCGGTGCAATCAGGCGTGCACCCACTGTCACGTCGACGCGGGGCCGAATCGAACCGAGGAAATGTCTCGCGAGACGGTCGATTTAGTGATTGAATTAATTGCTAAAAGGAACATCCAAACGCTTGATATCACCGGCGGTGCGCCGGAGCTCAATCCGCACTTTAGATATCTCGTTCAAGCCGCCCGGCGATTGGCCGTCCGAGTAATCGACCGGTGTAACCTGACCATTTTGGAAGAGCCCAATCAGGAAACGCTGGCGAACTTCTTATGTGAAAATCAAGTTTCTATCACTGCCTCACTGCCTTGCTACACGCGAGAAAACGTCGATATGCAACGCGGTAAAGGCGTTTTCGAAAAAAGCATTCGCGGGCTACAAGAACTGAATAAACTCGGCTACGGCCTGCCCGGGTCCGACCTTGAACTCAATCTAGTCTACAACCCCGTTGGGGCGTCTTTGCCGCCAGCTCAAGCAAGCTTGGAGTCGACCTACCGGGAGCAATTGAATGCTGATCATGGGATTCAATTCACGCATCTATTGACCTTAGCGAACATGCCAATAGCGCGATTTAGACATGCTTTGGAACGCGATGGCGAAATCGACGAATACCTCGATTTACTCGTTAGCGCGCACAGCGACTCAAACCTGGCCGAAGTGATGTGCCGCACTACGATAAGTATCGACTGGCGCGGCTACGCCTATGATTGCGACTTCAATCAAATGTTAGCGATACCGCTTGCGGGCAGCAAGCATTCGACGCACCTATCAGAGCTAATTCAAAACGCCCGACGCTCCCAATCGATTGCCGTGGCCGATCATTGTTTCGGCTGTACGGCGGGTCAGGGGAGCAGCTGCGGCGGTGCATTAATCGCCTGACAACGCGAGTTAGCCGGTGCCTTCGATATCGATCATCGTTCCTGCGCGTAACGAAGCTACAACGATCGTCGATGCATTAACCGAGCTTCAGAGTTGGCGGCAACTCGGGCATGAAGTGATCGTCGTCGACGGCCAGAGTACCGACAATACGGTGAAATTAGCGTATCCGCTGTGCGATACACTTATCCGCTCGCATCCCGGTCGCGCCCTTCAAATGAATGTTGGCGCGAACGCCGCGAGCGGCGATCTGTTTCTGTTTCTTCATGCGGACTCGATATTGCCGACTACTGCGCTGACTGAGCTTAGCGACCTGGCGAACGGTTCGCACAACGTTTGGGGTCGATTCGATGTTCGTTTCGACACGACATCCTTCCCTTACAAATGTATTGCGACGCTAATGAATTGGCGATCTCGGATCACCGGCGTCGCGACCGGTGATCAAGCGATATTTATTTCGCGAACCCTATTTAACGACGGCGGGGGTTTTCCAAATATCGCGCTAATGGAGGACATTGCCATGTCTACGCAACTGCGCGGCGATCAAGATCCAATTTGCCTACGTTCAAAAGTGACAACGTCAGCGCGACGTTGGCAAACTCAAGGCCTTGTCCGAACGATAGTGACTATGTGGTGCTTGCGATTAGCCTTTTTCTTTGGTGTCTCTCCGGTTCGATTGCGCGAAATCTATGATCGCCAATAGCTTGATGTCGGCGGTCGGTTTCGCGCAGAAAGTTAAGCGATGACCGCCTCCGGCGCGTTAATCGTATTCGCTCGCCAGCCGATTGCGGGAATGGTAAAAACTCGCCTTGGCGCAAGTATAGGCGCCGAGGCGGCAATGAATGTCTACGCACGTTTACTCGATCGGACGATCGACATCGCAACCCAATCTAGATTTCCGAATCGATATTTGTACGCATCCCAGCCGCAGTGCGTTGAATACTTTCGAGGGCGACTAGACGCCGAGCAGTGGCAGGTTCGCGGGCAATGTAGCGGCGACATTGGACAGAGAATGGTCGACGCGATAGGCCGGGCCTTAGTTGATCATTCATTCGTCGCTCTTATCGGTTCTGATATCGCAGACTTTTTGCTTGAAGATTTGAACGAGTCTTACGCGGCGTTGGAGTCAACCGACAACGGTGCGGTTTTAGGGCCGAGTGCTGACGGCGGCTACTGGTTAATTGCTGCCCGCCAAATATATCCTGAACTGTTTCGCGAGATGCATTGGAGCGCTGAAGACGTCGCGCGTACGACGCTCGATCGATTTAATCATATTGGGGTGAAGGTAGTGATAGTGGCCGAACGCCATGATGTCGACGAAGCGTCAGATCTGCAATTTATATCTGGGTGGCTCGATCAAGAAGGCGAAACGACCTAACAAGTTTAGACGCTGATAAAACCGCCCGACGGTGATCGTTCGTTCATGCCTAAGCGGCCTCGGGACGTATAGACGCGTTCCCTGGGAGAGCGGCCTTTTAGTATGTCGAGTAACGACACGGTAAAAGATTGACTCGATTTAGTGGCGCAACCATTCGTTTTGTTAGCTCTCGCGCAGTTCTGAATCAACTCCAGTAAGTGCTGTCCGTCCTTAGAGTTTTTATCATTGATCAATGCTTGGACTTCGTTGTGCATATCGCGCATCGCGACATTAATGTCGTCAACCAGGATTTGTTTTGCATCAGTCAAGGTTGCGAGCTTTTCGCGTTCTCGGCCATGAATTGCTTGGAATTCGCTCGCTAGTACGGATTCCAAACTCGTGAGGAGTTCGATCAGTCGGTTCGCGGCCGGTTTTGTCGAAGTTTCGCTCATTTGTCAGTTGCAAGATCAGCGAGAAGCGACTCTATGGCGCTAAATTTCTCGGCAACTGCTTGCGGATCAACTTCATAGGATCCGTCAGCTAACTGTTGACGAAAGTGTGCGATCTTTTCTTGGTTGATAACCGGAACGTCGGACACAGATTGCACGAGAGCTTGTAACTGGGAGGCTAAATCGGTCAATGTGACGACGTCGTTTGCCGCGCCAACGGTAGCAGACACGCCGCTTACGCCGCCGGCTTTATCAACCTTTGTACTGCGTGTGTCTAGCGGACTCACTTGGCCCAGCCTCGGGCCGTTAACTTCAGAAACCATAATTGTTTACTCCGTATCGGTTTGTCCGGGTAACGACCCCAAGCCGTTTCCCCTTTACGTTATTCGCGTTAATTTGTGACTAGGGTCCGATTATCTGATTAATCGGCCCCAGTGGTTATCTCACGTTCTGCCCGACCACGACGAGTCCAGGTTCACGGACAACGCCCTTGATTATTCGCCTCGAACTTAAATTTCGTACCGGAATTCGCTCGCCTCGAGTGCCGTCGCTCATCGCTTCGCCGGTGACGCGAATGGCCACGCTGCCAGTATACAAGGCAAGTGTTACGCGGTCGCCGCGCCGCACAAGGCGCGCTGGTTTCAGCATGTTGCGAGCGAAAACGCTATGCGGCGTAATTTGCCGGGTACTCACTTGCCCGATTATCGGGTCGGCAGCCGAAAAATACCCACTAGACAGCTTCGTGAGACTGCGTAATTCGTAGGCAATATCTCCAGCCCCAATAATATCTCCGCGATTAATATGCTCGAGGGACACAGCGACCATTATTTGACGGTCAATCGTCACTGGCACGAATAGTGACCAGGCTTTCGGCCCAGCACAGCGTAACCCAATGTTGGTTTGCCCGAGCGTCTTAGTGCCGGTCGCGAAATACGCAATCAAAGGTTCCGCGCAGGCATTGAGTCGTAGGCGCGGATCGAGCGCTCCGACGCTTACGCTAACGTTTTTCGCATCTCCAACGACTTCTTGAAGGGCGAATTCCCGGACAATTGTTCGGATGTTTTCTAGTTTTTCGATAGCCGCGGTCGCTGTTTGCGCGCACGCCGCAACAGAAATAAGCCCAATCAGTAATAACCTACTCACGTCAATTCTCCGACACGCCATCTATTAGTATGGTGATTGAAGCAATTGTCGTGCCGATTAGCCCACACGACTGTTCACTTGTCGCTTCGACTTTATCGGCAGGTCCACCAGCAATCCTTAAGTTAGGCCAGCGAGGTACGTAGCGTGAGGCACGGTGCGGTTTTAGGCGGATCGAGATGGATATCCGGAACGTGCCTCTTTAAAGGCGTCCGATACTGCCGCCTAATTTGCCGTCGACCGGCACGTCGTTGCCACTTTTGCCGTGCTCGAATCGCTGCAGCGCTGCGCCACCGCTGATTTTCACGTAATGGGGGAACTTGGCACGGGATTCGCTTAGTCAATTGCAATTGAACGACAAGACCGGGACGACGAGGACTACAAATTATGCCATCACTTGATCAAGCGCTAGGAATTCATCCACAAGCTCTCATGCTTCGAGCGCGTCGCGCAGAGCTGCTTGCGACGAATCTTGCTAATGCTGACACGCCAAACTACCGGGCGCGAGACATAGATTTTCGCAAGATTCTTGCAGGGCACAATTCGACGACCAAGATCGACTCAACACGCGATGGTCATTTCAACTCACAGTCAAAAGGGATGTTCGACGCTGAGTTGATGTATCGGATGCCGGATCAACCATCGCTCGATCAAAACACGGTGGATGTTGCCGCGGAGCGTGCGCGTTTCCTCGACAACTCCCTACGTTACCAAGCGAGTCTTAGATTTCTAGATGGCCGGTTCTCCGGCATCAAATCCGCACTGCGAGGAGAATAAGTATGGCTTTATTTTCAGTTTTTGATATCGCCGGTTCTGCACTGGGTGCGCAATCGATTCGTCTCAACACGACCGCGAGCAATATGGCGAACGCGAATAGCGCAAGTAGCTCTACGGATACTCTGTATCGCGCACGCCATCCGGTTTTTTCTCAAGTGATGGACGACTTCAATTTTGATGGCGCCACGGGTGGCAGCGTACGCGTCGACGGTGTCATCGAAAGCGACGCACCTGCGCGCACGATCTATAAGCCGGGTCACCCGCTCGCTGACGACGACGGGAATATTTTTTTACCGAACGTCAACACGGTGGAAGAAATGGCAAATATGATCTCGGCATCGCGCAGTTATCAAACGAACGTCGAGGTGATGGACGCGGCCAAACAAATGTTACAGCGCACTTTGACCCTTGGTCAGCGTTGATAGAGGGACCGGCTAATGGATAATCAAAACAATATCCCTACATTGGGACTGGCGAACCTTAGTATTGATCGCCAAAAAGAGACCAGCGCGCCAACTGGGAATTTGGAACAAGAACAGTTCCTCGAGCTCATGTTGACCCAGTTGAAAAACCAAGATCCCTTGAAACCAATGGAAAGCGGCGATTTTCTTGGACAGATCGCGCAATTTGGAACGGTGACGGGAATTTCCGAATTACAACAGTCATTTTCGTCTCTGGCTGCTTCCTTACAGTCTTCTCAGGCGCTTCAGGCCTCGACAATGGTTGGTCGCAGTGTATTGATCGCAAGCGACTCTGTGCGCTTCGATGGGCAAAATCAGCAACAACTAGCGGTTGAATTGCCGGCTGTGGCAAGCGATGTACAGATAAATATTCATGACGGAACAGGCCAGCTTGTGCGGCAAATTCCGCTTGGCCCAAATAACGATGGATTAATCGATCTTACCTGGGATGGACTCGACGCCTCGGGAGGCGTGGTTGCGCCTGGGCAATACTCGATTTCGGCAGAAGCAATAATCGACGGCG
>CAWLAW010000091.1:0-8409 GCA_963854885.1 Gammaproteobacteria bacterium
TGCAGACGTGTTTTGATTAGCCGGTCGACGGCTAAAATTTCATCCTCGACCAGGGCGCGGACGTCGGCGAAATCTATAGGTTGGGTGGTGGCACTCATATTCTATGTTTAGGCGGCACTTACTATGGTCACAATAGGCGCTATCTTGCCAAGCCCAGGCCAAAATTACCATCGAAATCAAGGCCTGGACGCCGGATTTCGCCAGATAAGCGAGCCTTGTGCGGCGCGGCAGAATTCCGTAGAATCGCGCGCTCTCGTAGACCTATCAACTATTCAGGCAAACCCATGAACTGCGTAATCAAGACCGGTGGTAAACAATACCGCGTAAGTGAAGGCGACAAAATCCTTGTCGAAACCCTCAACGCCGCACCTGGCGACACGGTAGAATTTCCTGAGGTGCTGATGCTTCGCGAGGGTGAAACCCTTGAAGTTGGCAAACCACTGGTTGCTGGCGCCAAGATAACGGCGACGGTTTTGGAGCATGGGCGAGGCAAGAAAGTTAAAATCATTAAATTCAAGCGGCGTAAGCACTACCGACGGCAAGCTGGTCATCGGCAAAACTATACTTGCGTCGAAATAACGGGCGTTGCGCGAGGATAGAGAGAGATGGCACATAAAAAAGCTGGCGGTAGTACGCGCAACGGTAGAGATTCACAATCAAAGCGGCTCGGTGTAAAACGCTTTGGGGGAGAACAAATTCCTGCAGGCAGTATCATCGTGCGCCAACGTGGAACGCATTTCCACCCGGGGATAAATGTTGGGTGTGGTCGCGATCACACGCTGTTTGCGAAGATTGAAGGAACGGTTCGATTTGATACGCAAGGACCGCACAACAGAAAATTTGTCAGCGTGGTTCAGGCTTAACGTTTAGCGACCAACCCGTTGCCGAAAAACCCCGTTTAAAACGGGGTTTTTTATTTCCGCTAAACAATGCCGGCAGGCGCATTGTGGACACGCCATGAAATTTATCGACGAGGCAAAAATTAGCGTTCAAGCCGGCAACGGCGGCGAAGGCTGCCTGAGTTTTCGTCGCGAAAAATATATCGCCTTAGGCGGGCCGGATGGCGGCGACGGCGGCGATGGGGGGAGCATCTATCTCGAAGTTGATGCGCGACTCAATACGCTAATTGATTTCCGCTACAAGCGGATATTTAAAGCGCGCAACGGCGACCCCGGATCGGGTCGCAATCGTATCGGTAAAAGCGCCGACGACTTAGTGATCCGGGTTGCGCCGGGCACGTTGATTTATGATGCCGAAACGGACGAGCTAATCGGTGACCTTACATTAGAGAATCCGCAAATGTTAATCGCGCAAGGCGGTTTTCACGGCTTGGGCAATACTCGATTTAAAAGTAGCACCAATCGAGCGCCACGAAAGATAACCAAAGGGTCACCCGGTGACTATCGCGAATTGCGCATGGAGTTGAAACTACTTGCCGATGTTGGATTGCTCGGCTTACCTAATGCCGGAAAGTCGACGCTCATTAGCCAGGTTTCAGCGGCGCGTCCAAAAGTTGCGGATTATCCGTTTACCACCTTACGTCCAAGTCTCGGTGTGGTTTCAATCGATACCGATACAAGTTTCGTTGTTGCGGATATCCCCGGCATCATTGAAGGCGCGGCCGCTGGTGCCGGCCTT
Source organism: Gammaproteobacteria bacterium (assembly GCA_963854885.1). Lineage (GTDB taxonomy): Bacteria > Pseudomonadota > Gammaproteobacteria > UBA11873. The sequence continues at coordinate 1,639 of CAWLAW010000091.1, forward strand.
GGGGTGCAGTTTTTACGTCATGTCGAGCGGACGAAATTGCTATTACACATAATCGACATTTCCGGTCTCAATGGTGCGGGCGATCCGGCGGTTGATTTCAAGACCATTTCGCGCGAGCTAAGCGAGTATCGAATTCCGTTAATCGATCGCGAACGCTGGGTCGTGTTTAATAAAATCGATGTGTTCGGCGCGCAATACGATCACGATGAAAGTGAGTTCCGCGAGGCGACTGGTTGGGAAGGGCCAATTTATGCGATTTCGGCGGCGACCGGGGAGGGGTGTAAGAAACTAACATTGGCGATTGCCGAAGCATTTGCCGCGCCGAAAGAGGATGACTGACAACGTCCAAAGGTCTGCCCGACAACGTATCGTCGGCGCGCGCCGCTGGGTCGTGAAGATCGGCAGTGCCCTCGCGACGAAACATGGTGTCGGATTAAACACGGATGCGATTGAAGATTGGGCGGCACAAATGGTGTCGCTCAAAGAAAACGGACATGAAATTGTCGTTGTTGCCTCGGGCTCCGTGGCCGAGGGGGCCGCGCGTCTCGGTTGGCGGGTTCGGCCGCATTCAATAAACGAATTGCAGGCGGCTGCTGCAGTTGGGCAAATGGGCTTGGTACGTGCTTGGGAACGTGCGTATGAAAAATATAACATGCTCGCGGCCCAAGTTTTACTAACTCACGAGGACCTAGCGAATCGCGGGCGTTATTTGAATGCGCGGAGTACGTTGCGAACTTTATTAGAACTCAACGTGTTTCCGGTGATTAATGAAAACGACACGGTCGCGACTGACGAAATTAAATTTGGCGATAACGACTCGCTAGCTGGTTTGGTGAGCAATCTCGTTGACGCGGATTTACTCGTCATTTTGACTGATCAAGAAGGACTCATGAGCGCCGATCCACGCCACGATTCGACCGCAAGCTTAATCAGTGAGGCGCGTTTCGACGATCCTGAAATACTGAAATTAGCCGGTGAAGGTGGTGAATGGGGGCGTGGTGGCATGCGCACGAAACTCGCTGCGGCTCAATTGGCTGGGCGCTCGGCAACGTCGACAATTATAGCCTCGGGATCTCGACCGAATGTATTACGCGAGATTGCCGCCGGTGAGAACATAGGGACCCTTTTCGCAGCGCCCGATGCGAAACTTGCTGCGCGCAAGCAATGGTTGGCGAGTTCGTTAATCGCGAAAGGTCAACTCGTGTTAGATGACGGCGCTTGTCGAGTGATTAAAACTCAAGGACGAAGTCTGTTAGCAGTTGGCGTGGTTGACGTTGTTGGAAATTTTGAACGCGGCGAACTCGTGACATGCGTCGATCGCACGGGAAACGAAATTGCTAAAGGGTTAGTGAATTATGGGGCCGAAGAGGCGCACAAGATCCGAGGCCATGCGACTCAACAAATCGAGACGATACTCGGCTACGCACGTGAAGCGGAATTGATTCATCGCGATTCTCTGGTGCTCGTCGGTTGATTGGGGATTCAACTTCAACGTGAATTGGTTTTTGGACCGTTTAAAGGCAAAAAAAAGCTGGCTCGTGGCCAGCTTTTGAATTCCGTGGTGTTGTCGCTTAACTAAGTGCGCGAATTCGCGCATTGAGTCGAGACTTATGGCGGGCTGCCTTATTCTTATGGATCAGGGCTGAGCCGGCCATCGTATCGATAACTGGTACCGCCATTTTATAGGCTGCTTCTGCTTTTTCTTTGTCACCGGATTCAATGGCGCTCACAACCTGTTTAATTCGCGTGCGAAGCAACGATCGGCGACCGGCGTTATTTTGGCGGCGCTTCTCCCCTTGGCGGGCGCGTTTGCGGGCTTGTGCTGTGTTGGCCAATGAAATCTACTCCGGAGACTGCTTAAGAGGGCGCGAACTATGCGACGGAATGGCCAGTTTGTCAAACTTATTCGCCCATAAGCGCTCGATTACGACCACGCTATTGCGCTATGAAAAAGCTCTAATTTCGCCACTATTGTGCGCTAGAATTGGATCTCGCATTCGCCACATTGAGCGTACCGAATATCAAGGAACCCCCGCTGAGTAAGAGTTTATTCCGTCGGACCGTCGTCGTCGGGCAAATGACAATGGTCTCGCGAGTACTGGGATTCTTGCGCGATATTATTATCGCGAGGATTTTTGGCACGAGCGACGCTGCCGACGCCTTTTTTGTGGCGTTTCGAATTCCGAACCTATTTCGGCGATTATTCGCAGAAGGGGCGTTTTCGCAGGCCTTTGTGCCGGTTCTCACAGAAATTAAATCGACCGGGGATCACGACAAGGTGGTCGACCTCGTTGGTGCTACGGCTGGCGTTTTGGGGGTAATCCTTATCCTGGTGGTCGGCTTTGGCGCGCTGTGTGCGCCGTGGTTTATCGCTGCGTTTGCGCCGGGATTCATTCAAGATCAATCACAGTGGGATTTGGCTACATTACTATTACGGATCACGTTCCCCTACTTATTATTTATTTCCGTGACCGCGCTTTTCGGCAGTCTACTCAATACCTATGGGCGTTTCGCAATCCCCGCACTGACCCCAGCGCTGTTGAATATCGCATTGATTGGCACAGCACTTTACGTTGCCCCGTTGCTCGACGAACCAGTCGTCGCGCTAGCCATCGGTGTTTTTATCGGTGGTATTCTGCAGTTTGCCGTGCAGTTCGTCGCGGTGTTCCGACTCGGTGTATTGAGTCGCATTCGTTTCGATTTTGCACACCGCGGGGTACGGAAAATACTGCGTTTAATGGGTCCGGCCATGTTCGGCGTATCTGTGGCCCAGATCAATTTACTCATTGATACGTTAATTGCCTCGTTACTCGAAACTGGCAGTATCTCTTGGCTGTATTATTCCGATCGACTGCTCGAATTTCCTTTAGGGGTATTCGGCATCGCGTTGGCTACGGTTGTACTGCCGAGTTTATCGCAACATCACGCAAATTCGGATCCGAAAAGTTTTTCCGCGACGATAGATTGGGCGATGCGACTGGCGTTACTAATCTCGTTGCCGGCAGCCGTGGCCCTCGCGCTACTCGCCGAGCCAATGCTGAGTACGCTGTTCCAGTATCGGGCGTTCGACGAGCGTGACGTTGTGATGGCCGGGCGCAGCTTAGTCGCTTATTCGACGGGGCTCTCAGCGTTTATTCTCGTAAAGATCCTCGCCCCAGGGTTTTATGCCAAGCAAGATACCCGCACCCCGGTACGAATTGGGATCATCGCGATGTGTTCAAATGTCGTATTGAACCTTGTGTTGGTATTTCCTTTTGCGCACGCCGGACTCGCGCTGGCGACTTCGCTTGCTGCGTTTTTGAATGCCGGATTGTTGTTAAGAGCCTTGCTCGCCAACGGCTCTTACGCTCCAGTGCCAGGGTGGACGAGTTACATCGTTAAGCTCGTGGTCGCGACAGCTGTTATGGGCACCGTTATTTCGATCTTGACCGCGGATCAAGCGATCTGGAGTGCTGCAGAGGTTGGCGACAGAGCGCGAATGCTCAGCGTATTAATTGCCGCCGGAACGGCAACTTATTTTATATCCGTGTTTGGGTTTGGGCTGCGCATCAGAGATTTCGTCCGTGACACAACGAGTCAACAATGACGAATACAAAACGGGAAAATAGTCGGTGCATTCTTGTATAATCACCGCGTCTACTATTTCGATAACAAGTAAACAGACGACCGTTAATTATGGAACTAGTCCGCGGCGCCCACAACATTAGACCGCGTCACCACGGGTGCGTTGCCAGCATGGGGAATTTCGACGGCCTTCATTTAGGCCACCAGGCTGTGCTTCGCCAACTGCATGACGCTGCGGCTCATTACCAAGTCCCATCGACGGCGATCATTTTCGAGCCACAGCCGGCAGAGTATTTTCATCCTGCGGGACAGCCGCCCCGATTGAGCGCGCTGCGCGAGAAACTCATGCTGTTTCAGGACTTCGGCATCGACCGGGTTTGCGTGCTGCGTTTTGACGAATACTTCGCTGCACAAACCGCCGAAGAGTTTGCAACGAGAACCTTGGTCGATGGTTTTGGCATTCGCGAACTCATTATCGGTGACGATTTTAAATTTGGTAGCGCTCGGGGCGGCGACTTTTTTGCGCTGCAGGAATTTGGTAAACGCTACGATTTCACGGTCAGACGCACGAGTTCACATATCCTTGAAGGGGAACGCGTCAGTAGTACCTCGGTGCGCCAAAAATTAATTGATGGTGATTTCGTCGCCGCTGAGAAATTTTTGGGTCGCCGATATTTTATTGCAGGACGTGTCGTTCATGGACAACATCGCGGCCGCTCGATTGGATTCCCCACTGCTAATTTGAAACTGAATCGATTCCGGGCGCCGTTGAACGGTATTTACGCATCGTATGTCAGCGGTTTAGTAGGCAAATTATTGCCATCTATCACCTACGTTGGTTCTCGCCCAATAATCGAAGATCCGACCTACGTTGTTGAGACGCACATATTCGACTATGACGAAGAATTCTACGGCCGCCATTTAAAAGTTGAGTTTGTCGAAAAAGTGCGCGACGACAGTCCGTTCGTCTCTTTTGAAAAGTTGCGTCAGCAAATTGTGATCGATTGTTCAGCAGCGCGAAAAATGCTCGGCATTGCGGACACCTCGGGCGTTTGATGGAAATTAAAACGCGACATTGGCTTGGCCTCGCAGGTGTGGTGATAGTCCTCGATCAGGTCACCAAATACTGGGCGTTGCAGGCGCTTAATTACGGCGATCCTGTCGCAATTACGCCCGGATTTAATTTAATGTTGGTGTACAACACCGGCGCGGCGTTTAGTTTGTTAAGTGACGCGTCCGGTTGGCAACGTTGGTTCTTCGCGGCGGTTGCATTAGTCGTCAGTGTTGTAATCACCGTATGGCTGAGCCGACTGGATTCCGATCAATGGTGGCTCCCAGCCGCGCTGGCCTTAATATTAGGCGGCGCGATCGGAAATTTTTGGGATCGAATTACTATAGGTTATGTCATTGATTTTATACAGTTATATTATCAGAAATGGACTTGGCCGGCATTTAACGTTGCCGATTCGGCAATCTGTGTTGGTGCGGCGATGTTGTTGCTTAGCGGCTGGCGGCAAAATCCTGAAGAATCGAACGATAATTAGTCTTTAGAACCCTATTCACGATCGATCAACGTCCGCGTCGCTGGGTGGTGAATTATTTCCCAGCCGGGTGGATTTCAACGATAATGCGAGCGCAGACGGAAACTTCGGTTTATTAGGTAACCTTATGGAAATTCATCTCGCAAATCCACGCGGCTTTTGTGCCGGCGTCGATCGAGCAATCGGGATCGTTGAGAACGCACTGGAAATCTTTGGCGCGCCTGTGTACGTGCGTCACGAAGTTGTGCATAACAAATACGTTGTCGATGGATTGCGCGATAAGGGTGCAATTTTTGTCGACGAGCTGGACGAAGTGCCAGACGACGCGACGGTTATATTCAGCGCTCACGGCGTCGCAAAAGTTGTACGTGAAGAAGCCGCGCGGCGCAAGTTGCGTATCTTTGACGCGATTTGTCCATTGGTCACGAAAGTCCATATGGAAGTCGGAAAATATCAACAAGACGGCCGCGAGAGCATCTTAATTGGTCACGCCGGACACCCAGAAGTTGAAGGCACCTTGGGCCAATATACGGCCTCCGATGGTCGTGGTGGCATGTATTTAGTTGAATCGGTCGAGGATGTTTGGAAACTAGAAGTGAAAGATCCCGAGTATTTAGCCTTCGTAACCCAAACGACGCTCTCAATGGACGACACCGCTGAAGTGATCGACGCACTGCGGGTGCGTTTTCCGAAAATCGTGGGCCCCAAGAAAGAAGACATCTGCTACGCAACGCAAAACCGGCAAGATGCAGTGAAGCGGCTATTAGAGAGTAGCGATCTAATTTTGGTCGTCGGTTCGCAAACGAGTTCCAATTCGACTCGCTTAAAAGAAATCGCCGAGAAGCAGGGAATCGATGCATACCTTATTGATAATGCAGATGAAATTCAGGCGCAATGGTTGGAAGGGAAAGGCAGTGTTGGTGTCACTGCCGGCGCGTCCGCGCCTGAAGTGTTGGTCGAACAAGTCGTGCAAAAACTTAAAGATTGGGGCTGCGATACGGTTAAAGAAGTGCCGGGTATCACTGAACAGGTGGTCTTCAGCTTGCCGCGCGAGTTAATCCGAGCGTCAGATAGCCCGACCGATCACGTCTAAGCTGAATGTAGAGATGCTTCGCGAGGGGTGCCTCGCACCGGACAGTCTAGACACCCTCAATTCCTGTTTTAGCGGCTCCTCGTTTATTCCCAAATTACCTCGACATTGCCGCTTAAGAAGCTATGGCGTCGATGGGCTAATCTGGTTTTCTCGCCGGATTATTCCTTCAGAAACCACCTGTGACGAAGTTCGCACGTTAATCGGTCTGACTACCGTTCGGCGGCCCGAATGCGCCGTTCGTCGGAACGCTGCAGACAAACTAACCAACCGTTGCTAAAAAAGCCCCCATGAACAGAAAACATCTAGCTGGATTTACGCTCATCGAACTGATGTTGAGCATTGCAATCGCCGGAGTGCTGCTGGCCGTCGCAGCGCCGAACTACACAACGATGATGCTGAACAATTGCCTCACCACTAAAGCCAATGGACTTGTCGGCGCCTTGCAACTCGCGCGTAGCTCGGCGATTACCTTCCGCAGCGACGTCACAGTTGGGGGACTACCGTGCAGCTTAAGCGGTGGCGCGACGTGCAGCACAACCGATGAATTTGGCTCTGGAATTATTATTTTTCGCG
>CAWLAW010000092.1:0-8409 GCA_963854885.1 Gammaproteobacteria bacterium
TTGTTGAGGATGTCGGGCGTGTCTTGACTGGATTCGAACCGCGCAACCCCATGTTCTAATCGAAGTAATTATTATAAATTCCGCGTATCTAATTATTAGGATGGAAACTTACAATGACAGAGTTCGTCACAATCGAAGAAGCTCGCGCTGCGAGCGGTATGCGATTAATCGTCGCCGAAGGAGTTCCTGGCCCGTGGGCGGAGGGCATCCGCGGCGTCCTGGGTGTTAAGAATATACCTGCGCTTCGCGGTCGCTTCGATATGAATAGCGATCATCGCGACCTCATTGACTGGAGCGCGCAATCTTCCGTTCCGGTAATTGCCTGGAACGACGAGCAGCCGAAATCCAATTGGATCGATCAAATATTTCTTGCCGAAAGAGTTGAACCCAATCCGTCTGTGATACCGCAGAAAATTGACGATCGGATGACAATGTTTGGACTACTGAGCGAAATATGCGCGCCTGGCGGATTCGGTTGGTGTCGACGACTAATGCTCGTCCACATGGGTTTAAACAATCCGGACCTGCCGCCAGAAAATCGGGCGTTTTTTGAGGGGTTTGGTCAAAAATACGGGTATTCCCCAGCAGCAGCCGAGGCGGCGCCTGGGCGGGTCGTGGAAATACTAAATGCTTTGAGTAAACAGCTTGAGGCTTCCGAGAAACAAGGCAGTCAATATTTTATTGGCGGTAAGTTAAGCGCCCTGGATATTTATTGGGCAGGATTCTCACATCTCATCGAGCCGCTACCGGCGGATCAATGTCCAATGCTGGAAGATTTTCGGCCGATGTATATGAATTTTGATCCGAGCGTCGCCGCGGCGGCCAAAGCCAATTTAATGCAACACCGTGAATTTATTTACCGGGACCATTTGGGTTTACCGATGGATATTTAACGTCGAGGTTACGGCATTCGAACATTGTTCAATCGATCACCAAATATTGCTTAGCGATCGCTCCGGAATCATCCAATTGGACCGGACAGAGGTGGCGCGAGAATGGCGAGATGCCAGTAAACCCGACGACGAAGAATCGATCGTTAATAACGCGTAACTTTCGTTCACCGGGGCCACTGGCTTGCGCCGCTAGATCTGCGAAGGGGCGGCTAAGCGAAACCGAGGCGCAAAATTCTTGCGCCTTTGCTTGGGCTCCGTTGTCGACGACTGCGCCTCAAGTGATCAGGCTGAAGACAACGAGCAAAATCCCAAGAAATTCACGCATTGCGCTAGGCGAGCTGGCGCTTTATATCCGCCAATCGCGAAATAATTTTATCGAACCCTTGTTCATCTTCATATCGCGAAGCCTGGATATAGTCCGTCGCACCGAGTTCGGCACATCCAGCAAGCATTTCAACTGCGCGGTCTTGCTCCTCGGGTAAGGTACCGATGAGGTAAATATCCGGACATGCCCTGTTTGCCTCTTCCGCCATTTCTTTCAGGCGAGCGACTCGCGGCGCCAACTTCTCGGGGTCGATTCCCATCGGTAACCAGCCGTCCGCGCTACGAATCGTGCGTTCTAAGGCCGCATCGGTCATTCCGCCAACTAGGATCGGCGGCCTTTTGGGTCTCGGTCGAAATAGAAATTCTTGACCATTTAATTCAACGATGTCGTCTGGCGCATCGAAGCAAGTGCGAATGAAGTCGAGCGTTTCGTCAGTTATTTTGCCCCGCTGTCGACGATTGACTCCTAGTGCATTGAACTCTGGTTGCATCCACCCTGGCCCGATCCCCAATAGCAGCCGTTCTCCGGACAATTCTTGAATTGTGGCGAGCGATTTCGCCGTTGGTAGCGCTGGGCGATATGGCAGCACCAATACGCTAATTCCGAGCTTCACCGTTGAGGTTGCCGCAGCGAAAAATGCCAGTATGGCAAGTGGGTCTAGCCAACGTCCGTTCGAGCCTTCTGCGTCATCTGGCGGGATGGCGATATGGTCGACAGTCCAAATATGTTCAAGTTCGATGGATTCGGCCTGTTTTGCGCAATGCAAAATGCAACTGGTAGTTGCGGCGGGTCCCATATTGCGGATCGCTGTTCCGATGTTCATTCTTTGCTCGCCTCCGAAGTGTTTATTTTTCTCGCAACGTTGCAATGAATTGCACGCCTAAGTATATCTTAGTCATGAGGGTTTTTAGGCTAAGTCGACTATCTCGCTGGTCCTGTCGCGCTGGCGATTAGCGCTCTACAATATGAAAAACCGCAATTCAATCCTACGATGTCATGAGGTAGCGATATGATCGATTTATATTATTGGCCCACGCCAAACGGCAAAAAAGTAACGATTCTGCTTGAAGAACTTGGAATCGATTACACCGTGAAAACTTGTAATATCGGCAAAGGCGATCAGTTCGTAGACGATTTTCTGGACATCTCGCCTAACAATCGGATGCCAGCAATGATCGACCACAATCCAAGCGGTGGTGGTGAGCCGATTGCGGTATTTGAGTCCGGATCAATGATGATGTACATCGCTGAGAAGGAAGGGCGCTTTTGGCCCCAAGACATGCGAACAAAGTATGCGGTTAATCAATGGGTCATGTGGCAGATGGCTAATCAAGGACCGAAAACCGGCGAGCGCGGACATTTTCGTCGTCTCGAAGATAGCCAAGGCGATCAATCTTACGCACTGACCCGGTTTAGCGATGAAGTGAATAGGCTGTATGGCGTGCTGAATCAACGACTCTATGAGCAGCCCTACCTTGCAGGCGATGACTATACGATTGCCGACATGATTTCTTATCCGTGGGCTGCAGGTTGGGAGATTCAGGGACAGGACATTAACGATTTCAAATATTTTAAACGCTGGTTCGAAGAACTTAGCGAACGTCCGGCGGTACAGCGCGGTATGCAAGCCGGCAGTGATATGAGCTTGGATCTAGACGCACTCAGCGACGACGAAAAGGCCGCGCTGAGAAAAATCATGTACAACCAGCGCGCCAGACCCGTTCGGGAGCGCTAATTGAACCCGATTACGTTATCGAGTTTGAGACCACCTCGAACGTATCTTTTGATAAACCGTCAATTGATTTAATCCGTTCGAGCGCGTTTTGTGCATGCGCTTGACGCTCACTATCGAATCGACGCCAGCGATCGAAGCTACGTGCCAGGCGCGCCGCTATCTGGGCGTTCACCGCGTCAAGTGCGATGACCTGTGTCGCTGCGAATTCGTATCCGCTGCCGTTGGCCGCGTTAAAATGCCGATGATTGCCATGACAGAATACCCCAATCACGGCGCGTACCCGGTTCGGATTCGTAATATCAAAGTCACGATGCGCCATCAACTCAGTGACGCGCTCAAACGTATCATCAAGTGAAGAACCCGCTTGCAGAGAAAACCATTTGTCGAGAACTAATGGCTCGTTGCACCACTTATCGTAGAAAGCGCTTAATGCATGAGCCCGCTCGGGACAGTCGCAGTTCGCTAAAGCACTGAGTGCGGCCATCGAATCTGTCATGTTGTTTGCTTGGTGGAGATGCTCGACACATTGTTCGATGATCGCTGGGGTCTTTAATTCCATCAATAGGCCGAGACAATAATTGCGTATCGCGCGCCGGCCGGCGCTAATGGCATCCGGACTATAGTCGCCGGTCGTTTCATTGGCGAGATAAGTGTTTTGCAGTTCGATTTCGAGATGCTGCGCAATATGTTGGCGTAATCTCGTGCGCACACGAAATATGGCCTCGGGATCGACTTCGTCTAGCTGCTCGGCAATATATCCCGGGCCGGGTAATGACAGGGCTTCGGCGGCGAACGCCGGATCCGCACTGCTTGCTGCAAGGATGTTGCGCACCGCCTCAACAAATGCGGGGGTAAATGTTATGTCATGTCCGGCGCAGTGGTTTTCTATCCCGCGTAGTAGGACGTTCAAGGACAGCCGCTGACCTGCTTCCCAGCGATTAAACGGATCGCTATCGTGAGCCATCAAGTGTGCTAACTGCACGTCGCTGTAGTCGAATTGCAAATTTACCGGCGCCGAAAAGTGACGCAGTAAAGACGGCACGGGTTCACTGGATATTTTGTTAAAGGTAAACGTTTGCTCGCTTTCTGTTAGCGATAAAACGACGGTCGTCGCCGCCTCATCTTCGGGTGCATCGAAATTTAGTCTTACGTCGTTTCCGTCAAGGTCGACGAGTCCGACGGCGATTGGAATATGGAAAGGGGCTTTTTCCGTCTGGCCAGGAGTTGGCGCGCATTCCTGTTCGAGAATTAAGCGCAGTTGCTCCGCGTTTGCGTCGTATTCACTGCGCGCCGTCACTAACGGCGTACCAGCTTGGACGTACCACCGCTGGAATTGAGTGAGATCAACTCCAGACGCGCTAACCATCGCATCGACGAAATCTTCGACCCGCACAGCTTGACCGTCGTGACGCTCGAAATATAAATCCATACCAGCGCGAAAACGTTCCGCTCCTAGTAGGGTATGGATCATGCGCACCACTTCCGCTCCTTTGTTGTAAATGGTCGCGGTATAAAAGTTGCTAATTTCCATGTATTCGTCGGGCCGAACCGGATGCGCCATCGGTCCCGCATCTTCCGGAAACTGTCCGGCGCGCAGGCCGCGGACCTCCTGGATGCGCTGGACTGCAGGTGAGTAGCGGTCCTCGCCATAACGTTGATCGCGAAAAACGGTCAGGCCTTCTTTTAAACTGAGTTGAAACCAATCACGGCACGTAACGCGGTTGCCGGTCCAGTTGTGGAAGTACTCATGCGCAACAACTCGATCAAGCATCATAAAATCGGTGTCAGTCGCCGTATCGGCGCGCGCCAAGACGTATTTCGTATTAAAAATATTTAGGCCTTTATTCTCCATCGCGCCCATATTGAAATCGCTCACAGCGACAATCATGTACTGATCGAGATCCAGCTCGAGGCCAAAGACTTCTTCGTCCCAGCGCATCGCCGCTTTTAGTGCGCCGAGCGCAAAATGCGCCTGATCGCCTTTGCCAGGCTCAACGAATATGCGTAGCTTGACCGGTTTGCCTGAGGCCGTTTCGAAGTCGTCTTCAAGCCGCTCCAGCTTCGCTGCCACCATGGCGAACAAATAGGAAGGCTTGGGAAACGGATCGATCCAGCGGGCCCAATGCCTGCCACTGGGACCGTCGCCTTGCTCGTCGAGATTGCCATTCGATAAAAGCACGGGGAAGCGCTGCTTATCGGCATAAATCGTCGTGGTGTAGAGAGACATAACGTCCGGCCGATCGAGAAAATAGGTGATGCGGCGAAAGCCCTCAGCCTCACATTGGGTGAAATAACCGTCTTTCGAACGATACAATCCCATTAGCTGGGTGTTTCGATCGGGGTGAACGCGAACCTGGACCTCGAGTTGGAACTTCGATCCGAGGTTCTCGATTATTAATTGATCGGGGGAACATTCGTATCCTGATTCGTCGAGTTTTCGACCATCAATGCTAACCTCGAGCAGCTCGAGTTCGTCACCATCGAGGACTAAGGGCGCGGTAGGATCCGTAGCGTCTGGATTACGTGCGATGGCAAGTAAGGTACTTACGATCGTGTCTTTTTCGCCGATGTCGATATCGATATCAACGGTTGCGATGAGGAACGACGGTGGGGTGTAATCGTTGAGGTAAGTTGTCTGAGGGCTTGGATTTAGCATGCGAGATATTTTAAGAGTAATTGCGCTGCCTTGTAAGGGCTACATCGTTCGCCGAGAGGAGCGGTAGTTGGTTCGCCAGCGAGATAGTTAATAGCCAACGACTCGACATCGTCGAATCGTTGCTGAATCGGCCAGCCCGACCGCGCCCACGAGGTCTATAGTTCCGCGGAAACGCCCTTGCCGTTTAGAAAGTCATCCGGAAACTAACACCGCCGTAGAAGTTCCGGTCAGGTGCCGGTTCAAATGCGCGACCGCCGAATGCGTTCAATCGAACGTTGGCGAAGTACTCTTCATCGAATAAGTTATTCACCCCAACGAAAGGTCCGATAGTTGTTTTCCCAACCTGAAAGTCCTGACCAAAGCGCAAATTCGCGACGGTGTGTCGTCCCGCGTTGACCGTGTTTGCGTTATTTCCATAGAAACGACCGACGCGGATAATGTCCCATACCGCGTACGCGCCTGAGCTATGGGTGTAGGCGATTTCTGCGTAACCTTGATGTTTCGGAATTCCCGGTAAATTATTTCCGACGCTAGCTGGACTGGTTAAGAAACTGTCGAACGTAAAATCCGAATACGTGTAAGCGGTCGTGACTTGTAAACCGTCCACAACGTCAATCACTAGTGCGGCTTCGACGCCCTGGCGCTCGGTATCAGCGTTGCGGAAGAACGATCGGTTGCCGACGCTCGATACGCTTGTGACCTCGTCGTCGACCTCCATATAAAAATAAGCGAGGTCGAAATCAAACCGTTCTAAGACGACCCCACGCATGCCTACCTCGTAACTATCGGCCGTTTGCGCGGATACATTGTTAAATCCGCCAAGATTGACGCCTAAGTTACGCGATGGATTGGCGAGTTCTGTGAACGTTGGTGTTTCGAAAGAGGTCGCGTAATTAGCGAATAAATTGACATTACCGATGACATTCCAGTTAAGACCGACGGTCGGGTTGAATTCGTCAAAATCGAGCTTGCTCGATTGATCCCCGTTACCGACGAAGCGATCATCAACTTCGAGAGTGACAGAGTCGTAACGCCCACCTAGAGTCAGTTGTAATGAGTCAGTAATAGCAAATATGTTGCGGAAGTAAAGGCCGATGGCTTCGGCTTCTTCCATTTGATCAAATGCCAATGCGCCTTTGACTCCGGCCTCGTTGAGGAACCGTTGACGATCATCTTCTTGGCGGTCGACGTCGATGCCAATCGATACCTGGTTCGGCCGTCCGAATAATGTGCCGGTAAACGTGTATTGCGCGCCGCCGCCATAAAAGAAACGATCGAAGGCTACAACTCCATCGTCAGAAACGAATGGAATATGTGTGCCGATGGGCAAGAACGTTTGAAAATCACGCCACACATAGTAGTTGCGCACGGTGAGATGGTGCTGCTCACCAAAATCTAAATTGTACGTCCAGCCGAATTTCTGTTGGTCGATTTCTTCGCCGGCATTTGAGCGAAGATTTCGCGCTTGTGCTTGGTCGCGGTCGGCAATCGTGTCGGCAAATGTCAGCGCGCCGCTATCTTCTCGCGTCGGTGAGTCCATCGCGTTGAAAATAAATTGAATGTCCGAGTAGTCATTAATGTCGTAGGTGAATTTGGAATTAAATGTGCCTTGGCGCAATTGCGAATGATCGCGAAACCCTTCGTAACCTAAATAGGACGCACTGAGGAAATAATTGAGCTTGTCGGCTTGTCCACCGGATTTGAAATGATATTTCTGTTGATCGAATTCACCGACGGTGACGCGGGCCTCGACAAACGGCTCTGGGGTTCCGGATTCCGTGTATAGACTAATTACGCCGCCGGAGGCGCTGCCGTATAACGACGACGATGGGCCGCGGATCACTTCCACTCGTTCGATCGAGCCGAGTTCGACGTCGTCGATAACGCTTTGTCCGTCGGTCACTGTCGATGGCAAACCGTCGACGAAAACTCGGATCCCGCGAATGCCGAAGTTAGCGCGAGCGCCGAAACCGCGTAAAGATATGCGCAGGTCCTGGGCAAAGTTATAACGGTTTTGCGAGAACATTCCCGGTACGCGGTTTAAGGATTCATCCAGCGCAAACTGTTGGCGACCAAGTTGAATATCCTGTTTACCGACAACGCTTGCCGCCCCGGCAACATTGGATAGAGATTGCCCCATGCGCGACGCGCGCACGACGATTTGTTCCGGTTCAGCTTGCGATGCCGGAGCGACTAATAATAATGAGCACAATGAAAGCGCGATCTGACTGATGCCGCGTCGGCGGTAAAGCATATTACTCTCCGGTAGAGTGAGGAAAATCGACAGTACCGGTGCGGGCCGGCGCTAGTACTGTCGCGAAATCGTTCGACATAGTAAGTTATTAATATGTCTAAGAAAATAGCGCTACGATTGAAAAACATCGCGGCGCGTTGCTGAGCCAGTCAAATTACCCGATTTATCTGCGTTTTTGGGCTGATCTAGACGTTTTGATTGCGCACGATGGATTGTCAATCTTACCCCATTGAAGCCCGTATAATATAAAAGAAAATTATCGACAGAATCGCCCCGGCCGGGATCGTCACGATCCAGGACAGGAATATACGTCCTACGACAGATAGGTCGATCGCGGAAAAACCGCGCGCAACGCCGACCCCAAGTACTGCGCCTACGAGCGCATGGGTTGTCGATACCGGCATTCCAGTGCCGGATGCAAATACGATAGTAAACGATGCTGCAACCCCCGCGGCGAAACCACGACTCGGGGTTAGCGGTGTAATCCGTGAGCCAACCATTGCTATTACCCGTCGGCCATACGTGGCCAGACCAATGACAATGCCG
>CAWLAW010000093.1:0-8366 GCA_963854885.1 Gammaproteobacteria bacterium
CTTGATAATGGCACGTCGTAACGTGTTGTCATTGGAACTCATCGATAAAGCGCAACGTGCCCACAAAAAAAATAAAAATCTGGCTGTGTATAAAAAAACCTGGAGTTTTGAACCATGAGCGAAACAGCAGCAAAAATTGAACCAGCCACGGAATATTACCGTGTCGCCCAAGTAGAAAAGATGTCGTCTCCCGACGGCACGAAAGGTAATTGGTTTCAGTATGTGATTGAAGGCGGCTATGCGCCGGTCACGGGCGCGAAACCCGGAACTCAAAAACAAGTATCGGCCTATGCAAAACTGCTCGCCGACGAGCTAAATGCGCGACGATCCTCTGGCGGTGCAAGTCCCTCGGCGCCAAGAGGACGTAAAAACCAACTCGTCTTAAAATAAAAAGCGCTCGACTCGGCCGGTTCCGTAGCGGCGGTCTTGTATGGCTTGAACACTGGCGGTGGGCGGATAAGCCACCGCACGGAGGCCGGTTGAGAGCGTTGCCGTTGGCCACCTTTCGACGAGCGCTTTGGGGTGCCGTTTCATGGTTGACAATCCGCACTATTCTCAGGAAACCAACGGCCCATATGAGACCCACGGCCTAGGTAGGTTCTCACTCGAAGAGGGTGGAGATCTTTCCGATTGCCATCTCGCTTACGCGACGTTCGGACGCTTAAACAATTCAAAAAGCAATGCCATCCTAGTACCCACTTGGTACGGTGGAGCCAGCAAAATCATGGAGCAAGCGTACATCGGCGAAGGCCGTGGCCTTGATCCGCAGAAAGGCTTCATCGCAACGTAATCGAATGGATAACGAACGATTAGTTGACGTTGATAAGCTGTTCGCGGAGGCTAAGCAAGGCGATGCCGATGCGCAGTTTGTCCTGGCCGAACGTTTTCGGAGTCGCTCCGCACTCGACATAGACGATCAACAAGCATTTCTTTGGTATCGACGCGCCGCTGTGTCGGGCCATGCTGACGCGCAATTTCGTCTTGCGCGTTGTTATTCTCGCGGTAATGGAATTGCGGCGGACCAAGAAGTTGCATTGACTTGGTATCTTGCTGCGGCTGAGCAGAATCACGCCGAAGCACAGGCGCGACTCGGCTGGTGTTACCAAACCGGTACCGGCACGCGGCGTGACATGGATAGAGCGTTGACGTGGTATTACACCGCTTCAGCAAGCGGCAACGCGGCGTCGCAGTTTAGTCTTGGCGATATCTATGCTCGGGGCACGGATGTAGTCGTTGATATCGATGCGGCGCTACGCCATTGGGAACAGGCGGCGCAACAAGGCCATGCGCGTGCGCAGATGAGTTTGGCACTTGCGTATACGAACGGCGACACCGGCCTACGGGATTTTGACCAGGCGATTTACTGGTGCGAACGTGCCGCGAAATCAGGTTACGACAAGGCGCAGTACAATCTAGGCTTGATCTACGCTAACGCGCCGCCGCGTTTGCAGGATTTAGAGCGAGCAGCGTTTTGGATGAGAACTGCCGCAAGCAATGGGCTACCGGCCGCACAATATGCTTTAAGTCGATTTTTCGAACGCGAGCTAATTCCGGAAAGCGTGCCAGGAGAGTCGATAAAATGGTTGCGTCGTGCGGCAGAACACGGTTACCCAAAAGCGAGCTATCGGATGGCGATGGCGTTCGACAATGGTGAACGCGTCACTGCGAACCCGCAAATCGCGATGGCATGGCTTAAGCGCTCCGCCGAGGCAGGATATGCTGTCGCACAATACGAACTGGCTAGGCGCCACGTCCTAATGGACGACCCGAAATATACCCCGCAAGATGGTTTGAAGTGGTATGAAAAAGCCGCCAACCAAGGACATTTGCGCGCCCAATACAGTTTGGCCGTGTGTCTTGCGAGCGCTAAAGGGGGAAGCCGAGATTTATCAGGCGCTTATTTTTGGATGCGCCGCGCCGCTGACGGCGGATTTCCGAAGGCGGAACACAGAATTCGGATCCTTGAAAAGCAACTCGATCCGGATTCGCTACGCGATGCGCGCCGGCGATTATCGAAAAAGCGATCGGCTGCCGTCATAGATTAGAGAATCGTCGCGATTCGCGGTGTGCCATTAGGCGACGGGATGCAACCGCCGACTGCAAACAAAGGAGTCTTTATATGGGTGTGACATCACGCAGCATTGCACAGCGCGACCTCGATAGCGTTCTACATCCGTATACAAACCCAACGCTGATTAAAGAACAAGGGCCGGTTGTTATGGACCGGGCCGAAGGTATTCACGTGTGGGATGACCAAGGTAATAAATATATTGAGGCACTGGCCGGTTTGTGGTGTACCTCGTTGGGTTATGCGAACGAGGAACTCGCCCAAACGGCTTACGACCAAATGAAGAAGCTGTCGTATTCTCATATGTTTATTGGCAAGAGCCACGAACCTGGGATCTTGCTCGCAGAAAAAATCAAAGAAATCGTGCCGATGGACGCCTCTAAGGTTTTCTTTGGTTGTTCCGGATCGGACGCAAACGACACTCAAGTAAAACTAATGTGGTATTACAACAATGCCATAGGTCGACCAAAGAAAAAGAAAATCATCAGCCGCATCAAGGCCTATCACGGTATTTCTCTCGCCGCGACGAGTTTAACGGGATTGCCGGCTGTACATGCCCATTTTGATGCGCCACTAAACGATCGTTTCTTGCACACCGACGCCGCGTACTTTTATCGATTCGGTGAGCCCGGAGAAACGGAGCAAGAATACGCGACTCGTTTAGCCGATAATCTCGAAAAAATGATTCTCGAACAGGATCCGGACACCGTAGCTGCGTTCATCGCCGAACCCGTCATGGGTGCAGGCGGCGTGCTGGTTCCGCCAGTCGGCTACTTTGAGAAAATACAAGCCGTACTCAATAAGTACGACATATTGTTTATTGCGGACGAAGTGATAACGGGTCTTGGCAGAACGGGAGCGGCATTTGGTTGCCAAACTTTCAATATCAAACCAGACACCATGAGCTTAGCAAAAGCATTGACGTCCGCTTATCAACCACTGAGCGCCGTTGTCATTCCAGAAAATATGTATGCCGCGATTGCCGAGAAGAGTAATGAAGTCGGGGCTTTCGCGCATGGTTATACATTCAGCGGTCATCCTGTTGCTGCGGCCGTCGGATTGAAAACGCTGGAAATCTACGAGCGCGAAAAAATATTTGAAAAGGTTGCGCCGCTTAGTCTGCATTTTCAGAGAGCTTTACAGACTTTTGCCGATCACCCACTTATCGGTGAAGCGCGCGGAGTAGGGATGATCGGGGCGTGCGAATTGGTGACAAACAAATCAACGAAAGGCATGTTCGACCCGATCGGCAAAGCGGGGCTTTATTGCGCAGCGCGCTGCCACGCAAACGGATTAGTCGTTCGTGCCATCGGCGATGTCATTGCATTTTGTCCACCCCTAATAGTTAGCGATGACGAAGTTGGGGAAATTTTTGAGCGCTTTAGGCGATCTCTTGATGAAACGCTCGATTGGGCGACGGCTGAAGGCCTGTTATCTAGCTAGATTTATCCGATGCAGGGTCATTCCGACTACGCACGGATGTCCGTGCGCGGTGTAGAGTTAGAATATCGGCATCTGCCAGGCGATGCGGGCGCTCGGACCTTACTCTTATTGCACGAGGGCTTAGGATGCGTCGCGTTGTGGCGTGATTTTCCTGAGCAGCTGGTTGCGAACACGGGATGTTCCGTATTTGCTTATTCGCGCGCCGGATATGGTGGATCGGATCCGATCGACTTGCCACGACCGCTAAATTATATGACGGCAGAAGCTGTTGACGTGTTGCCTCACGTCATAGCGAAAGCGGATATCTCAGACTACTCATTAATTGGTCATAGCGATGGAGCGACAATCGCCTTGGCTTACGCGGCACGCGCCAAGGCCCCTGGGTTGCGATCGGTGGTGGTTTTTGCCCCGCACGTATTTACTGAACGCTGCGCGCTTGACTCGATTGCTAGAGTTCGCGATGAATATCGCACCACCAGCCTGCGTGAACGATTAATGAAATATCACGGTTCGAATGTCGATTGCGCATTCCATGGTTGGTGCAATAGTTGGCTCGATCTAAGGTTCCTAGATTGGTCGATCGAATCTGATCTTGCCAAAATATCGGTCCCCCTGTTACAGATTCAAGGGCGCGATGATGAATATGGGACTGTCGAGCAGCTCCGGCGCATTGAGGACGGTGTCGCTTCGCAGGTGCGGACCACCCTATTTGATGATTGCGGACATTCGCCACATCAACAGCAGTATCAGCAATCGATGAACGCGATTGTCGAATTTATCGGAACGGACGCGACTAAAACGGTCGCCAGGAAATAATTAACTTAGCCATTAGTGTCAATGCGGAAACCAGCGCGATAACCATTGCTACGGCGGTTAATACGCCGAATAAGATAGTCGGGATGAAATTCGACAGTACGAGTATTGAAAAGCCGACGGTGATGGTAACGGTTGTGTAGAAGGCTGCCTTGGCAATATTTGCGTGGCAGTAATGCATGGTTGCCACGTAATCATTATTTTTCGGAAGCTCTTCGCGAAAACGATAGAGATAGTGAATGCAATCGTCGACGGCGATGCCGATCGTAATCGCTGCAATCGTAATCGTCATCATGTCGAGAGGAATGTTCATCCAGCCCATTATTCCGAGTATGGAACTCGCCGCGAGTAAGTTGGGTATCACACCAATAATCGCAACTTTGAGTGAGCGAAATAGAAGCCAGAGCATCAGTAATATCCCGATCATCACCACGCCAAGTGTCTGGATTTGTGACTTAAAGAGGCTTTGTAGCATGTTGTTGTACAGCACCAGCAAGCCGGTTAGCTGGTATTCCTCCGGCGTTAATCCGATTTCTTCCTGCAATTCCTTGTCGATGCGTTTCAGCAATTCGCCGCGGCGAAGATTCGGCATCGAATCATAGATTCTGGTTGATATCCGAGCTTCATCGTCGATGGTTGAGACGTAGGGGTCGATCATTGCGGCGCGCAATACGTAAGGCATGCGTTTGTAAATTACATTCAACTGGAAAGCATCGAATTCTTGACCCTTGTTCAGATCCTCAGCAACACGCACAACTGTTGCGAGCGACAGGACCTTTCCCACAGCTTCCAATCCATCGAGATAGTCGTGGACTTGTTTAATGCGATCAACCTTGGTCGGTGTAAACCAAATATCCTCGTCGCCGGATTCTATTTCACCGAACAATTCTTCTAAGTCCTCGAAGCTTGGATCTGAATCATAGTCGTCGTCGATGACCTCGCCATTGTCGACACTGAATTTTAAAACGACGTCTAGCGGGGTCGTGCCACCGAGCGATTCATCGATTTGTTTTAGGCCTTGGTATATCTCAGTGTCTTTGTGGAAATAGTTAATAAAACTGTTCTCTACTTCAAGCTGCCGGATGCCGAACAAGCCGGCAACCGCCGCTAGTATTGATACGATAATGACGAGGCTGCCGTATTTCTCCGTCAATTTCGCCAGCTCGGCGGTGAACACGTAGCGATCACTTTCTGGGCGTCGGAGTGGCTTTTTCTTCAACATCAAAAGTAGTGAGGGGAACAGCGTAAAGGACGTCAGAAATAAAACCGATAAGCCGATAGTCATCATCCAGCCGAAATCGATAACTGGTTTGATGCCACTCACTACCAGCGAAGTAAATGCAATGATGGTGGTTAGCGCTGTATAAAAACACGGACGAACCATATGCCGAATAGTTTCTCGGACTAGCTCGGCCTGCGTGGTCTCGTCGGGAAGATCGCGGAATAATTCTCGATAGCGGACAATCAGGTGGATATTCATCGACATCGTTATAATCAGCATTAACGATATGAAGTTCGACGAAATGATGGTGACGTTCCAACCGACTAAACCGAGGAAACCGACCATAATCGTTCCCGCGTAAAGACAACTGGCCAAAGGCAGTATGACCCACCGCGGCTCGCGAAATATTATCGAAAGCATGACGACCAAAAATACCGCGACGCCGCTGCCAAAGATGACGAGATCGTTGCCGATAAAAGTGACCATGTCGTCAACGATCATTGGGACACCGCCGAGATGTAAGATCCCGCTATCGGCAAATTTAGCCATTACTGCCCTGATGTCAGCAATCGCCTGGTGATTCGCGGCATCCGACGCATTTTTTAACGCCGCATATCCTTGCAAAATCCGCTGAAGCTCGTTTACTTCGATATCGGTCAAACCTTCTTTATCGCGACGCGCGATAAGCTCATCGCGCCGACGTTGGGCATCCGAAAATTCTTCGTTGTGATTCAAAAATATTTGAATCGCGGTTAGCGTTCCGGCGGCGTTGACGACGAGATCTTTGTATATTGGGCTCGTCGTCAGCTCCTCGCGCGCGAGCTCCAAATCGACGTCTTCGTATTCTAGAAGACGAAAATTGCTCGACAGTTCAGCCAAGGTACCTTCGACATTTTTCACCAGCGGCACGTCGAGCATTGACGTCACTGAATTGACTGAATCCAATGCGTCGAGCTGGTCACGGATTTCACCAACTAAATTAATCGTGTCGCGGTCGAATAAATCGCCATTGGGTGTGATTGTTACAAACAAGAATTCGCGAATTTTGTAACGCTCTGAGACGTCGCGAAATCTGCGGTAGTCCTCATCGTTTTCAAGCAACAAGGAATCTGATGACGCATCGAGTTTGAAATGCGGCACGTTTGATGCAAAAAACAGTAGTATCGCTGTCAGCACAAATAATGTGCCGCCCGGAAACCTTAGTATCGTACGGTCGTACAAAAGTGATACGAATTTGCTCATATTTTTCGACGAATTTCTTAACGATATTTAAATAACGTACGACCAGGCTAGAGAGTGGATCTTAGAGACGTCTCTAGTGCTTAGTCTGTATCTCGCGGGGCGTCATTGGCGAGCGCCCCATGGCCCCAATGATAACCCGAGAATGTTCGCGCGCGCTACGCAGCGCTCAACCGGTTTCTTTGATCGTTTGCGAAATTGATTTCTTTCGTTCGTACAATGAGCATCACGGGAGCCGCGCCGGTGACCAGTGCCTCGCGAAGATAGGACAAATTATTGACGATAATGCGCGGCGGGCCGGCGATCTTGCCGCGCGCTACAGCGAATGAACAGCTCGCTATTTTGTTGCCGGATGTTTGTCCAAGCGCGGCTCTAGACATGGCGGAAGCTATTCGCCACGAAATTTTCGAGCAAACAATACTCCATCTGGGGGCGCTGGTTGGAAGAGTTGTAACGGCAAGTTTCGGGGTCGCCACAATCGTTCCAGAGAATGCGAATGCGAAACTTGCGCTTGTCGAGGTCGTGGGCTACGGCTTAAATCGGGCCAAACGAGGTGGTGGAAATTGCGTCTTTGCGACTGGCAGCGACGTTATTAGCAACGAAAAGTAGTTGTCGCTCCGGCTTTTTTATAACGCCTTTAAGGCCGCTATGCGTTCCGATAGTGGCGGATGAGTTCGAAGCAGGGCGCCGAATCCACGTCTCAGGCTTGGACTGATTCCAAAGGCGGCCATCGAATCGGGTAAATCACCGGTTTGTCCAGATTTAAGTCGTTCAAGGGCGCCAATCATACTTTGCTTCCCGGCCAAATTTGCGCCGCCCTCGTCAGCACGGAATTCTCGCCAGCGACTAAACCACATGACAATCAAGGAGGCTAAGAAACCCAGCACGGCTTGCGCAGCCATATAGGCGACGAAGTAACCAATGCCCCCGCTCACACCGCTTCGGCCGCGGGTCAAGGCAGATGCTACGACGCGAGCGAAGACCATCACAAATGTGTTTACGACGCCTTGAATCAAGGTCAAGGTAACCATATCGCCATTTGCAACGTGGCTGATTTCATGTCCGATCACCGCTTCCACTTCATCGCGACTCATCGAATTAATCAATCCGCTACTGACTGCGACTAATGCGTCATTGCGTTTTGCCCCGGTTGCGAAGGCGTTTAGTGTTGGTGATTCAAATACCGCAACGTCTGGCATACCGATATTTGCCGCTGTGGATTGCCGGCGCACGGTATCTACTAGCCAAGTTTGCATTTCGTTCTGCGGCTCCTCGATTAAATGAGCGCCGCTCGATTTCAATGCCGATCGCTTCGAAAGGAGCAAAGAGATCAGCGCGCCTCCCATGCCAAAGACGGATGCGAATAGGATTGTCGGCAGCATCGCGGAGCCAGCTTGGTTGAGGCCGAGGATATTCATCACCACCGACAAGACGAGAATTACGGCGAAATTAGTCGCCAAAAAAAGAAAAACTCGATTAATCATTCCAGTAATTTCCCCCAGTCTCAGATTCCTAAATGGTGGGATTAATACCTCGACAGCTGTATCGAGCTGGCGGCGTGCATGGCGACACGCATCCCAA
>CAWLAW010000094.1:0-8244 GCA_963854885.1 Gammaproteobacteria bacterium
ACGACGGATATTAGGACCTATTATGAAGAGCTTAGACTAGCGCTTGCAGGTGGCGATAGCGTCGCAGCGTGGAGTGCCGAGCGTTGGTTTTACGACAAAACTGAGGCGGGCAAGCTGTTACTGGCGGCGCGCGAAAAAATGAAGAACGCAGGAGCGCCGTTCGACATTTGGTTTCACATGGCGCCGGGATCTCGGCAGTCCGCCATGCAGGATCTCGCCAGTCACATGGAGTCGATGGCGCCCTAAGTATTGTGCTTTGTCGGATGCCTGCATCTGGCAGGTAATTGTTTAACTACACTGATCGTTGTAGTATTTAATCTGCGCGGCGAGTGATTCGAGCGTAGGAGTTCTTATCACGGGAGAAGAACAACGCAACCAGGAGAAATACCATGGCTCACATTCGCGTTATCACTCAACAGGAAGCCGTCGGCACGCTCGCCGAGGACTACGATTATCTTTCCAAAGCCTACGGGAGGCTTTGGAACTGCGACCCGATCACACCCCAGGTCTACACGACATCCAGTGTCCTGCCTGCCTACTTCCGCCACGGTGCACTGCAGAATCGCGTTTTGACCGGAGACGGCGGGCATCTCGTTGAGGGCGGCCCAATGCCGCGTATGTTGGTTAATTTCGCAGTGGCATTCTACAGTGCGTGTTTTTACTGAACTGAAACGATTGGGGCCGTGTTGCCTCTGGTGTATAGCGATGCTGATATCGCTGCAAAAATTGTCGAGGACCCAGCAACTGCACCCATTCCCGAAATGCATAAGGCGATGTATGCATGGATTAGCAAATTCGTGCGCAACTCGTGGGACATGACACCGAATGATATCCAGGCCTTGCGCGACCTCGGGGTGAACGATCAAGAGATCGGCATATGGGCACAGATCGCCACGACTCAAACGTACTTGGTGATGATGGGCGACGGCGGTGGCGTGTCGCTTGATGATGGTAGTGCGGCCGGCCCGATTGTTGGGCGTGATCGACCATCCTATTCGCAAACTGGTGAGGGGTTACTTGCCGCTGCGCCCGGTACGAAAAACACTGCCGCTCAAAGCCGAGACGATGCGACCGCTTGGATCGTTGCTGGGCAAACGAGCAGCGAGTATGAGGGTGCGGCCGATTGGGCGACGCAACGCTACGGATTCGTGCCTAACTTGTTTGACGCCGTGAAAGACGCGCCGCATTTTTTGCGCAACAACATTAGCGCGCTAGAACTGCTCGAAGCGCCACGCTCCGAAACCCTATCGCGCCGACAACACGCGCTCGTGCGTGCGTTAGTCTCTGGCCTTAACCGTTGTGCTTATAGTGCAACGACGACCCGCGCGCTGCTCCAGCAATTTCCGGATGGCGATGCGCTGTACAAAAAGGTTACAAGTGCGTGGGAACCAACGGCTTGGGATGATAGCGACCGGATCGTGCTTGCGTTTGCAATGAAAGCTGCGCGTAACGCGTATAAGATTGTCGAACGCGACGCGCAGGGTTTCCGCGACGCTGGCTTAGGTGATGAGGCTTACGTTGATGTGCTCAATACGGTCGCGTTGCAGAGCGGCCTCGATCGATTAGCCAATAGTCTCGGCGTGGTAAGTGATGACCGTCCAATTCTTGCGCGCGAAATGTTTGCGGCATGAACACCTCGGCGTCTTGCTCAGCACGACCTGAGCCTATCGCGATCTCGTCCGCAGCTATACCCAAATAACCTCTCCGTAGGAGTATCACGATGTCCAACAATGATCCCGATCCCGCGAAACTGCACGAGATATTCACCGAGTATTACAAAGCTGGCGACATCGAAGGATGTGTCAGTCTGTATGACGACGATGCCATTTTCATGGGCCTAGATGGTAGCGAAAATCACGGTAAGGCAGGGGTGCGTAAGATGCTCACGGATTTTATGGCCATGGGAGGTGAGTTCGAGCTCAAAACGCGTTACGCCGTGCGCACGGGTGACCATGCGCTGACGAGTAACGAATGGACCTTGCGTGGTACCGGATCCGATGGCAAGCCTTTCGAGATGGGCGCCAAGACCGCCGAAATTATGCGCTTAAATGCGCAAGGCCAGTGGCGGTTTCTTGTTGATCACCCGTGGGGCGGTGAATGAGTCACTGAAAGCCGAGATTGCGACAACTCGCAAATAACCGCTAGCCGACAACAAGCTCGCGGCGCGCCGACTTCAGTTTCAGTTCCAGTTCCTAATGAGGGGTAGCCGCTCGACGCCGGACTGCTGCCTACCTGGGGTCTTGGGTAAAAATAAAAAAAGTAACGACGCTTGTCTGTAGCGCATAATGTCAGCCGCAATGGATAAAGTTGGAGGCAACGGCTTCGCTGTGTTCGGCTCCCAGTGTGCCCGGAACAAAAAAGCTCGCGTCCGATTTAGTTGCTAAATGTTGTATATGGAATATGGGTTCACCATGGTCGCGAAAAACGTCGAGCACGGCGGCCGCGTTTTTTGTCGCCGCTTTCATGCCGGCGAGTTCCATTGCAGCACCTGGAAAATAGTCGTTTTGAATATCTACTAAAATTAATGCTTGAGACATCATCCACCTCCCGCTGGGCGTGACTGGGGATTTGAAACCCAGTTAACATCGTTTGCTTTAGCGCATCATGCGCTAAAGCAAATTACTCATGGTTTAAGTGTAGTACAGACGACTTCCGCCAACTGACGGAAACGCCTAGCCTTTTGATCGCCGTCAATTGTAAAAATCAGGCGCTTGGTGTTGCAGCGAGTTGTGTTTTCTCAAAAATGGTTAAACTTCAGTATTATGTTGCGAGTCAGTTATAGGAATGATTGCTTAGACGGCGAATCGAGGGGTTAGATATCGGATCATTAAACTGTGTTGCCGCGACGCGCCAAAAATTTTGAGCGCTAGGCGAAATTTGATGCTTAGTGATACCGTATGAGCTAACAACTTAGTCTCCGAGTTTTCCTAGAGCTTGGACGCGCGGGTAAGCTGAATTTCTGACGGAATATTTTTGAGGATCAAACGATGACCGAACTTGTTCTCGTACCGGGATTACTGTGCACATCATTATTATGGGAGCATCAGATCCGCCATCTCTCCGAGGTTGCGAACATCACAGTCGCCGACGTTACCGGTGTCGACAGTATCGCGGCAATGGCGGACGTCGTGTTGGACACAAGTCCGCCAAAGTTCGCCCTTTGCGGCCTATCGATGGGCGGCATTATCGCGCACGAAATAATGCGCAAAGCGCCCGAGCGTGTCGAGAAACTAGCGCTGCTAGATACCAACGCGCGGGCGGATACACTAGAACAAACGGAACGCCGCAAAGGCTTACTGGCAATGGCAGATCGCGGTGAATTTGGTTCCGTTCCTATGACGCTAATTCCAGCACTCGTGCACCCCTCGAGGGTTAGTGACGCGTCTTTAGTGATTCCGACTTGTGCGATGGCGGCGGCTGTTGGCGTCGAGGCGTTTCACCGTCAAATCGCGGCGATTATTGGGCGACCGGATGCGCGCCCGGGACTCTCGAAATATGCGTGCCCGACGCTCGTTCTGTGCGGGCGCGAAGATGCAATCACGCCGGTGGAAATGCATGAAGAAATGGCTGACGGGATCAAAAATTCACGGCTCGCAATTATCGAAGAATGCGGCCACCTGGCGACCATGGAACGCCCTCATGCTACCACGGCGTTACTCCGACAATGGTTGCTTTATAGCTGAGTTCGACGGCGTGCGTAGTAAAAGGATCAAGCCATGACTTACCGCTTAGGTGTCGATGTCGGTGGAACGTTTACGGATCTATTGTTGATCCGCGAGGCCGACGGTGATGTGTATACGGCCAAGGTTCCGTCGACTCCCGATGACCCATCACGCGCGGTGTTCGATGGGATAGACAAGATCTGTCAGACCTCGGCAATCGATCGAAGCGAGATCACCCACGTTATGCATGGCACAACGGTTGCCACCAACGCAGTGCTCACCGGTAACGGCGCGCGGGTCGGGTTCATTACGACGAAAGGTTATCGTCAGATGCTCCATATCGGACGCTCGTTTGTGCCTGGAGGGCTCGGCGGTTGGGTGATTTACCAGAAGAGCAAACCGTTAGCGCCGTTGAAATGGACGATCGAAGCGGATGAACGGATGAGTGCGCGCGGCGAAGTTGTTGCGCCGCTCGATGAAGACACATTGCGTGAGCGGATTTTAGTGCTAAAAAACGCGGGGGTTGAGGCGATGACTGTCTGCCTGATTAACGCCTATACGAATGGTCAGCACGAACGCCGGATCCGCGAGATACTTAATGAAGAACTAGCGGATATTCCCGTATCGATATCATCCGAAGTGATCCCCGAGATGCAGGAATATGAGCGTGCGATCACAACGGTGGTTAACTCCTACGTCCGACCGGTTGTGGGGCGTTATATCGACAATCTGCAAAACCGACTCGACACTAGCATGAGTGGAGTCAAGCTCAGCATCCTCAAGTCCGATGGCGGTCTCGCCGCCTCGCGAGCGGCTGCCGAGAATCCAGTAAATTTACTCATGAGCGGCCCTGCCGGTGGTGTCTCGGGCGCGGTATGGGCTGCGACGCAGGCTGGTTTCGAAAATATCATGACGTTTGATATGGGCGGCACGTCGACCGATGTTGCATTAGTAGAAGGCGGGATCGCACACCTGCGCCGTGAAACACTCGTTGGCGACGTAACAGTGCGCGCTTCTTCTGTAGATGTGCGGACGGTCGGCGCAGGCGGCGGCTCGATTGCACACGTACCGGAGCTAACCGGCGCGTTACGTGTTGGGCCCCAGAGCGCCGGGGCGGTGCCGGGCCCGGCCGCCTACGGTAACGGCGGTGAACAACCAACCGTTACTGATGCGAATGTCGTGCTGGGATATTTGCCTGACAACGCGAAGCTAGCTGGCGACATGCCGATCGATCGGGAGCGCGCAATTGCCGCGCTACAGCCGATCGCCGCTGCAATGGATCTGGACCTGAAACAAGCGGCCGCCGGCATCATTGATATCGTTAACGAAAATATGTTCGGCGCACTACGATTAATCTCAGTCGAGCAAGGCTACGATCCGCGAAATTTCGCGCTTATGGGATTCGGTGGTGCGGGGCCTTTGCATGCCAACGCACTAGCGCGACTTACGGGTGCGTGGCCAGCGATCATCCCCCGTGGACCAGGAGTCTTGTGTGCCTACGGGGACGCGACAACACGCATGCGCAACGAAGCATCGCGGAGTTTCATTCGCCGATTTTCTGAAACATCAGTCGAAGAATTAACCGCGTTGCTCGTCGAAATGGAGGCTAAGGCCGTCGCTGTTTTGGACGCAGAAAACGTTGGATCGCCGGATCGCGAGATCGTTTATCAGTTTGATCTGCGCTACAGCGGACAGTCAATGCAGATCACGCTCGAGGTGTCGTTGCACGAACTCCGTGATGTAGGCCTATTGGGAATCGGCGCACGCTTCGATGACATGCACGAGCAACTCTATACGTTTCAGCTCGATTCAGAAAAAGAACTGATCAACGTGCGTGCTGTCGCCACGAGTCGCAGCACGTTTGCGCGCGCCCAAGAAATCGAACCAGGCGACGTCGAACCGTCTCACGCCCAGAGTGGCGAGCAAGTCATTTTTTTCGATGGCGCGGATCGAACGGCCGGGATCTACGATCGCTCGCGACTTACTTCGGGGAATCGGATTCTCGGGCCGGCCATCGTCACGGAAATGGATTCGACCACCGTTATATTGCCCGAACATATTGGGAACGTTGATAAGTTCGGCAACATCTTGATCCGGCCGGGCGGAGGCTAAGCTATGGCACGACTCATTGAAAGTAACACCGAGCCATTCGCTCCGGTCGACGTCGATCGGATCACCCTCGATCTCGTTGAGAATGGCTTAATCAATGCGCGATCGCAGATGGACGCGTTGCTCTTTCGAACGGCCATGTCCCCAATCATCCGCGAACAACGAGATGGCTTCCCGGTGATCACTGATCGCGTTGGGCGCCTGCTCGCGGGACAATTCGGCTCACCCGTGTCGGGTTTCATCGACGAACTCGAGGAAACTGTCGAAGAGGGCGACGTTTTTCTAACCTCCGACCCGTATGCTTGCAACGGTGCAATCAGCCACGCCAACGATTGGCTCGTCTGTCTCCCCGTGTTTCGCAATGGCCGTCTGATCAATTGGTCGGCAATGTTTGGACATATGTCCGATATTGGCGGCAAGGTACCGGGTAGCATGCCAACTGATGCACTCGATCAGTTCGAGGAAGGGATCTGCATCCCGCCGATCAAAATTATCCGCGGCGGAGAACTGCAAACGGATGTGCTAAAGGTCATCTTGCACAATTGCCGCATCCCGGCGTGGAATGAGAGTGACATGAATGCGTTGATCGCCTCGGCGCGCATTGGTCAGGCGCGTTGCCTCGAAATGGCGGAACGCTTTGGTGACGACTTATACACCTCTGCGCTCGATGAACTACTTGCGCGCAATCGGCGCGCTATTGCAACGCTGATCCAAAAAACGATTCCAAACGAAAAGATTTATTTCGAAGACTATATTTGCGACGACGGCATCGGCATGGGGCCTTACAAAATCGCTTGCCACATGTGGCGCGAAGGTGAGCGCATAATTTTCGACTACGGCGACACCGATCCGCAGTCCCAGAGCAATATTAATTTTCTTATGAGCGAGCAGATGTACAAGATGTTCTGCGCGCAATTCATGGTGATGATGTTCGACCCCGACATCCTACTAAACGACGGATTTTTCGATCTCATCGAAGTTCGCATCCCGGATGGTTCACTACTAGCGCCGCGTAAGCCGGCCGCAGTAAATGGCCGCACCCACGCCATGGGACGTATCTTCGACATTATTAGCGGGTTATTCGGTAAATCGAATCCGACCTATTTGTGTGCGGCGGGTTTTTCCTCGAGTCCGCATTTTATGTATTCCGGCGTGGATGAAAACGACGACTGGTTTTTGTTATTTCAAATCGGTTTCGGCGGGGTGCCAGCGCGGCCAATGGGTGACGGGCTCGACGGTCATTCGCTGTGGCCAAAGTTTACCAATGTACCGAACGAATACCTCGAAAGTTACTTTCCGGTGCGCATTGAAGCCTACGAATCGATTGCAGATAGTGGTGGCGCAGGGCGATTTCGCGGTGGCAACGGGATGCGCATCGGTTACCGATTTTTGGCCGATGGGAAGATCTCAATTCACGACGATCGTTGGTTAACGCATCCGTGGGGAGTAAAAGGTGGCGAGCCGGGTAACCGTTGTCGCAAGATAATCGAACGCACCGATGGCACGCGCGAGATCCTAGCCAACAAGATTGACAACATTAAGGTCGAACCCGGCGATTATCTAATTTTCGAAACTTGGGGTGGTGGTGGGCTCGGCGACCCATACGAGCGAGCAATCGAGGATGTCGAATACGATCTTGAGAGCGGCTTAATGACGACTGCCGGAACGGCGCGGCTTGGCGTTGTGCTGCAAGACGATGGCATCACCGTCGATCGAAACGCAACCACCGCGCTGCGCAAGCGGTTGATGGCGAGCAATGTCGAACCGCCGTTATTTAATTTTGGCGGGACGATCGAGGAACTGGTTGGACGTTGTGAGGCAGAGACGGGTCTGCCGCCACCAAAGCCGCCGGTGTTTGTGCGACGGCACGGCAGTGTAGAATGAGAAGAACGGCAACGCGCCAGCAGCTCGGTTGCTGGCGGTTTTTCGAGAAAATTATTTTGGCTAAATTAACCTAGCTGTTCGTACGGCGACCTGATGCCATCAAGCCGAAAAGGGCAGATAGCAGCAGCGGCAACGCTGCAGGAACTGGAACGGGTGGTCTGCAACCGACCGGTACTACGGTATCAGGTAATATTACCGATTCAGCCGACTGCAGTCGGGGAATGGCCGTCCGCCCCACAAGAATTTCCTTTTTGCGCGGCGCAACGCCTCGACGCGAGTGGGATTCATTCGCGACAAACTAAAAGGCCGATTCAACGTCCGGAAAAATTCGGTTCCCGACGTTCTGAAGCGGCCTTAATGCCTTCCTTCCAATCTTGCGTGCCGCGCAAAGCGTTCTGCTCGGCAAGTTCGTGATCGGTTTGCATTGCGACTCGCTCGGCGAGCCCGAGGCGAAGCGTCTTGCGTGTTGATTCGATGGCCAACGGCGCGCAGCTTGCAATTTCTCCGGCCAAGGCAACTGCCTCACTTCGGACATCGGCGAGTGGTACGCAGACATCGGCGAGACCCCATGCGGTGGCTTGTTCCCCGT
>CAWLAW010000095.1:0-8236 GCA_963854885.1 Gammaproteobacteria bacterium
GTTATGGGGCCGTGACGAGAATGTGATGGCAGAAATTAGCGCGCAGCGCGTCAATCGCAAATACTTACCAGGCATAGTGCTACCCGACGAGTTAGAAATCACGACTGGCGAAAACATTGCAGCCGACGTGGATGTGATTGTCGCCGCGACGCCGTTCCAAACGCTACGTCCGGTGCTCAAACTAATCCTTCCGCAGCTCAGCGAATTGCGTTGCATCGTGTGCGCGGGCAAGGGTATTGAAAAAGACACATTTTTACGCGCCGACCAAATCGTAGCCGAACTGGTGCCGCCCGACGTCGAGTTTGCCATATTGTCTGGACCGAATTTTGCCGTCGAAGTCGCCGAGCAGCGTCCTGCTGCGACAACAATCGCTACGTCTTCTCAGCAATGGGGCGACGAACTTGTACGGCGGTTCCATAGCGATGCGTTGCGACCGTATTCAAGTAGCGACGTTATTGGCGTCTCAATTGGTGGGGCGCTAAAGAATGTGATGGCGATTGCAGCGGGTATTGCAGATGGATTAGACCTCGGTGCGAATAGCCGTGCGGCGCTTGTGACGAGAGGTCTTGCGGAGATTACCCGATTTGGGCTGGCGCAAGGGGGGAAATTGGAGACATTTATGGGTTTGTCTGGACTCGGCGATCTGATTCTCACGTGCACGGACGATAAATCTAGAAATCGGCGCTTTGGGTTACGCTTAAGTGCAGGACTGAACGCTGCGCAAGCACGCCAAGAAATCGGTTTAGTCGAGGGCGTAACGACCGCCGCCGCGGTTTTAGAGTTTTCTGATCAGCAGCACATTGATTTACCAATTTCACGCGAAATTGCGAATACGGTTTGTGGTAGAACGACACCCCGTCAAGCCGTAAAAAACTTGCTGTCGCGCGATCCGGTGGCGGAATCTGCAGGCCTAATTGCGCCACATAACTAAGCAGCTGTGAATACCACCGAGCCGGGTTTGATTGCCGCGTCGAGGAGCCCACGACTTCGGATTGTGACGCTCGAAACGTTCCTCGCATCCAGTGTGTGTTTGGCGTCACACAATCGTCTCGCCGTTGAATAGCAATCCGCCTGAGCGTCGATACTCTTTAGGTCGCAAGACATTGCGGTTTTCGAGGAGTCATTAGAGAATGTATTCATGCAAAGAACAACATCTGTGCCGGTAGTGGAATTCGTTGCAGCGCTCGTCGTTATCGCGATGCTATCGGTATTTGTAATTGACCAGTTGGAGTCTCGGGAGGCCCAGCACCGCTCAGCATCATTAGACGGTCTTGCGGGAAGTATCCGAAGCAATGCTGCGTTAGCTCATTCAGTTTGGATCGACATGCAACCGC
Source organism: Gammaproteobacteria bacterium (assembly GCA_963854885.1). Lineage (GTDB taxonomy): Bacteria > Pseudomonadota > Gammaproteobacteria > UBA11873. The sequence goes on from CAWLAW010000095.1 coordinate 1,335, forward strand.
CGGCACCGCGCGTTGCAATCGGTGATTCGGGCACGATGGAAATCGATTTACTTACTGGTTACCCCAGTGCAAATCAGCGCGGAATCGAGGCGCTGATCCGTAATCTGCCAGTCTTCGAAGGTCGTAATAGAGGCCGCAGTTATGTGTTTTCATTTCAGCGTGTCGAATCCCTCAGTTGTAATGTCACTTATACGACGGGATCGGTGGCTGGTGCGCCGCCGCGAATTACAATCATCAACAACGGCAACGGCGGCAATTGCGGATAGTCCAACCCTAGCATTCATCGAGCGCGTCGAGGTGTCAGTGATTTCCGACACACAAGCGCCACAATAAAAAGGCTCTTACGCCCCGCGTTCAAGTCCGCATTGTCGCCAAGCCTCGTACACGACTACAGCGACAGCATTTGATAAATTTAAACTTCGACTCGATTCGATCATCGGTAAGCGGCAAATGCGCTCTCTATCGAAAGTATCAAGTAGGTAGTTCGGTAGGCCGCGCGTCTCAGGCCCGAACAAAAACGTATCTCCGGGTTTGAATTGCGTGGCGAATACGCTGGCAGATCCTCGAGTCGACAACGCGAATACCCGAAAATCAACTATGGCTGTCTCAAAATCGTGATAGTTTTCGTGCGTGCTAATGTTCGCGAACTCGTGGTAATCAAGTCCCGCGCGTTTTAGTAGTCGGTCCTCGAGTGTGAAACCGAGCGGTTTAATCAGATGTAAGTCTGAGCCCGTGTTCGCACAAAGGCGTATAATGTTACCGGTGTTCGGCGGAATTTCAGGTTCGAAGAGCGCAACGTGGAACATTATTTCTAGAGAATCTCCATTAAAGTTATGACGCATACCCCGCGGCTCGACGACGCCGACATCGCAATTAAGTTTTGCGGCCTCGAATTATCCTCGCCACTTGTGCTGCTTTCTGGTTGCGTTGGTTTCGGCGAAGAATATACGCGCATCGAAGGGTTTTCCAATTCCGACGTTGGCGCGATCTGTCTAAAGGGCACAACCTTAGAACCAAGGCTCGGTAATGCACCACACCGCATCGCTGAAACAGCCAGCGGCATGCTGAATGCAATTGGTCTGCAAAACCCTGGCGCCCGCGCAGTGGTTGATGACTATTTGCCGGCGCTCGATTTTGACGAATGCCGGTTTATTGCGAATGTCTCAGGGTCGACAATTGACGAGTATGAAGCCGTTACTCGGATATTCGATGATTCTCCAATCGACGCTATTGAAATAAATATATCTTGTCCTAACGTTAAGGAAGGCGGTGTCGCGTTCGGCAACGATCCTTATATGTCTGCGCGCGTTGTGGCCGCATGTCGAGCCGTAACAAGTAAGCCTATTATTACGAAATTGTCGCCGAATCAAACGGATATTTCCGAAAATGCGAGACGCTGCATCGACGCTGGGACTGACGCATTAGCGGTCATAAACACCGTAATGGGTATGGCAATTGACGTTCAAACCCAAACGCCAATAATCGGTAACAATCAGGGCGGTTTGTCGGGTCCGGCAATCAAACCCATTGCAATTCTCAAGGTTCATCAGGTTTATCAAGTCGCCAAACAATATAATATTCCGATCATAGGGCAAGGTGGCGCAATGACTGCGACTGACGTTCTCGAATTCATTTTGGCAGGGGCTTCGGCCGTTGGGATTGGCACGGCGTTATTTTACGAACCGCTAATTTGCCCGTCCATAAACCAAGGCATCATCGACCATATGAAACAAAACGGCATTTCAAATGTGTCGGAGCTCGTTGGTGCGCTGAAGGTATTTAGCGTTTAAACCTGTCACCGGCGACTCAAGTATCGAGTTTATAGCGTCAAGACGAGCGCAATATGCGCTTTAAAAACACCTGCATTTCTTTGGCCGCCTGCTTGTCACCGTTGCTTTCGGCGATCTCAATTCCTTGCTGATAGATCTCGACAGCGGCTTGTTTTTCACCAGATTGAGTTACCGCTTGGCCAAGAAGTTTCCATGCCGCCGAGTACTTCGGATCGTGCTCGAGCGCGCGCCGAAGGTGTTCGGCTGCTGTTTGAGGATCGAATGCAAGGTAGGCGTTGCCTAAACTAAACCGTAGCAGCGCGTTATCTTGGCCGCCCTCGAGCATGCCCTCGAGTCTTTCAATTAAGTCGCTCACGAGCGCCAAAATGCCGGGGTTAACAAGACCAACAACGTAAATATTTCTAATCGCCCGAGAATCATTGCTAGGCAAAGAATATATTTTGTCGTGTCGGGGATGGAACTATAATTCGCCGTAACGTCGCCGAGTCCTGGACCGACGTTATTGAGGCACGCGGCAATTGCCGAGAATGCGGTAACTTGGTCGAGCCCCGTTGCCATCGCAGATAGCAAGAGTAGGGCGAATACCGCGACGTAGGTAGCGAAAAACCCCCATACCGCATCGACGACGCGATCGTCGACAGGTCTTCCGCCCATCTTAATCGTGATGATCGCATTGGGATGAATGAGTCTATGAATTTCGCGGCGACCTTGCTTGTAAAGGAGTAAAATGCGTACGACTTTTATACCGCCGCCGGTCGATCCGGCGCAAGCACCAACGAAACTTGCGAATACCAACAATACGGGCAGGAATCCGGGCCAACTCTGAAATTCAGTTGTTGTGAAGCCAGTTGTCGTCCCAATTGAGACCGCTTGGAACACGCCCAACCTCATCGCATTGAGCCAGTCGCCATCGTAAATAGTAATGGCCAAGCCGATTGTGCAAGTAATGCATACGCCCAAAGTTATCAGAGCATATAGCTTGAATTCGGAATCGAACAAATAGGGTTTGAAGTCTCGATCGCGCCAGGCGAGAAAATGTAGCGAGAAGTTTATTCCGGCTAAAAACATAAACACGATCGCAATGGTCTCGACTAACGGGTTTTCAAAGTAGCCAAGCGATAAATCATGCGTCGAAAATCCACCTATTGCCACCGTACTAAAGCTGTGGGATATCGCATCAAACAAATTCATTCCCGCGACGAAATAAGCCGTCGCGCACGCTACGGTTAGTCCAAGATAAATATACCAGAGTGCTTTCGCGGTCTCTGTAATACGCGGGGTTAGTTTGGCATCCTTCATAGGGCCAGGCGTTTCTGCGCGATACAGCTGCATACCGCCGACACCAAGAATAGGCAGGATAGCGACGGCTAGTACGATAATTCCCATACCGCCAAGCCATTGCAATAACTGCCGATAGAACAAAATTGAGGGTGGTAAATCGTCGATACCTGTAATGACTGTGGCGCCAGTTGTCGTGAGTCCTGAAAGTGATTCGAAAACTGCGTCGGCGAGCGACATATTAAGGTGCTCGACTAGCAAGAAGGGAATCGCACCGCTTGTACCCAGTACGACCCAAAACAGCACTACGACAATAAATCCGTCGCGCAGCTTCATATCACGGTTAACATTGCGGACAGGTAGCCAAAGCACAATGCCGGCGAAGAAGATCACGGCAATCGCTGTGGCGAACGCGCTGCTTGCACCGTCGCCGGTCCAATGCGCGATTAGTAATGGAGGGAGTAGCGCGAGACTAAAAATCGACAACAATAGTCCAAGGGTTTTTTGTATGACGTTAAATCTCACGATCGTGCTACGAATTTCGGCGGACGGTGCGTCGATTCGTAATGTAATGTCGAACCGCGATCCGCTTTATAGAGAAAGCGTCCGCTGAGGATTCGGTAAACGAGAGTTCGACTTTTAGTTGGTGCACGAGATTTCGTTTTTTTAAAGAAACGTTACGCTAACTTGAAATAGTCGCTCGACGTCGCGTACATGACGCTTATTTGTAACAATCATGATGATGTGATCTTCGGCTTCGATTAGCGTGTCATGGTGAACCATAATGACTTTGTCACCGCGTACGATTGCACCAATCGTCGTTCCCGGCGGGAGTTCGATATCATCTAGCGTTCGCCCGACAACCTTGCTTGAATTGCGGTCACCGTGCGCAATTGCTTCGATTGCCTCCGCCGCTCCGCGGCGAAGCGCATGCACCTTGACGACGTCGCCGCGGCGCACATGCGCAAGCAAGCTGCCAATTGTTGCTTGTTGCGGAGATATTGCAATGTCGATGATATCCCGTTGGACTAAATCGACGTAAGCCGCACGATTAATCAGCGCCATCACAGTCTTTGCACCGAGCCGTTTAGCCAGCATCGAGGAAATTATATTGGCTTCATCGGCATTTGTGAGAGCGCAGAATACGTCAGTTTGCTCGATATTCTCCTCGATTAACAAATCTTCGTCAGCGGCGTCACCCAAAAGTACGTAAGCGTGTTTTAGTTCTTGAGAAATTTCCAACGCGCGTTCCGGGTTGTTTTCAATAATTTTAATATTCGTTTGTTTTTCGAGTGCGAGTGCCAGGCGCTTACCAATGTTTCCCCCGCCGGCAATTAAAACACGTTTGTTCGGTGAGGCGAGACGTTGGAACTCACTCATTACGGCACGAATGTGTTCAGGCGTTGCGACGAAAAATACGTCGTCACCCGTTTCTATGACCGTGTCACCATTTGGGATAATCGCTTGGTGGCGACGGTAAATCGCGACAACCCGAGTTTCGACTCCTGGTAGCTGTTGCGGCAATTCGTTCAAGCGATGTCCTACCAACGGACCACCGTAAAATGCGCGGGCTGCGACAAGTTGTACTCGGCCCTGGGCGAACTCTAGTACTTGTAAGGCGCCAGGAAATTCGATTAGCCGCCGAATATAATCAGTAACTTCTTGCTCAGGGCTAATTAAAACATCAATCGGCAGCGCTTCTTGGGCAAATAACTCTGTGGCCTTTTGATACTGAGTCTCTCTAATTCGCGCAATTTTTGTTGGTGTCCTAAATAAGGTGTACGCGACCTGGCAGGCGATCATATTGACTTCGTCGCTGGGCGTCAGCGCGATGATCATATCGGCATCCTGCGCTCCGGCTTGGGCGAGAACTTCAGGATGAGATCCGTGTCCGACAATGCCACGTAAATCGAGCCGGTCCTGCAGAGATTGGAGACAAGCGGGGTTTCGATCGACAACCGTAATGTCGTTTGCTTCTCCGCACAGATTCGCGGCGACAGATGAACCAACTTGACCAGCCCCGAGAATGATTATTTTCATGCGCTAGTGGATTCTTTGATCTGTTTAGGATCGATACCTAAGCTGCGCAACTTGCGATATAGATGGGTCCGTTCGATACCAACGCGTTCGGCTACCTTGCTCACGCTACCGCGTAACGCATGGAGTTGATATTCGAGGTAGGCTTTTTCAAATTTTTCGCGCGCTTCGCGCAATGGCAAATCAAACCCTGGAAAGGGTAAGTCGCCGTCGGTCTGTGGCCGAACTCCGAGGGCCGCATTAATTTCTTGTACAGACACGGGTTCCGTATTACCTAATATCATCAATCGTTGTACAAGATTCTTGAGTTCTCGAACGTTTCCGTCCCACGTGTAATCGCGCAGACGGTTGCGGGCGCTAGTGGAAAACTCGCGTCGCGGCAGACCTTCATTAGTTACAAACTGGTCGAGATAGTAAGCAATTAGTGCATCGATATCTTCCGGACGATCGCGCAGTGCCGGAACTTGTAATGGGACGACGTTGAGATGGTAGAAGAGGTCATCGCGGAAGCTTCCTTCAGCAACTGCCTCCGCTAAATTGCGCCGCGTCGCTGCAATGATGCGGACGTCGATTTGCACGGGTTCGAGCCCCCCAACCCGTAGTAAGGATTCATTCTCAAGTGCGCTCAAGAGCCGCGCTTGGGTATTGAGATCCATATCGGCAATGTCCTTGAGAAACAACGAGCCTCCATTCGCTTGTTCTAACGAGCCAAATGTGACCTGTCCGTTGTGCTCCGCGCCGAATAGTTCCGCGTCAGGATTTTCGCGCGCGAGCCCCGCGACCCCGACAGAGACGAAGGGGCCGTCGTTACGCGGGCTAAGTTTGTGTACGTAACGCGCGATTACTTCTTTTCCGGTACCGGATTCACCGGTAATAAATACAGCGGTTTTATGTTGCGCTATGAGGCCAGCATTAGTGCGTAATTTTTGTATTGGTAGGCTATTGCCGATCGGATCGTCGAGCGGCGAGACGCCTTTTCTTAGGTTGATGTTCTCGCGTTGAAGATCGGCAGTTTCTAATGCTCGCTGCACAGTCAATAGCAGTTTGGCAATCGATAACGGCTTTTCAATAAAGTCGTAGGCCCCGAGTCGGGTCGCCTCGACGGCTGTCTCCACCGTAGCATGTCCCGACATCATAATTACCGGACCATCAAGTTGGCCACTGTCGGACCATTCCTTAAGCAGAGTGATACCGTCAGTATCGGGCATCCAGATATCCAATAATACGAGATCGGGACGCCGTTGGCGGCGTGCTTCACGGGCCGCTACGGCGTTCTCGGCAACGCTGATATCGAAGCCCTCATCTTCGAGAATTTCTTTTAAAAGACTGCGAATATCAGGTTCGTCATCTACAACGAGGATGTGCGGCGAGCTCATATCAATATCCCTTGTTTTCGGAGACGACAAATCCGGTCACTGTGGCGATGGTCACTGTATTCCGACCACTGCTAGACGGCTTTGTCGTCGGCCTGAATTCTAAACTCGGCGTTGCCACACGGATAGCGGATCTAAGCGTCCTGCGAGCTGTGTTTAGCACATAACCCCCTATCTTTTTCTGTTCGGTCGCCACTTAACCGATTTTTCCGTCAGATTTTTCGACCTGCAGCGTTAGTGTATCGCCAACACCCGTAATTGGCAGTCGGATTATCGCCGCCGCGCCTGGCCCAATATTGTTCTCAAGCGTAACCACGCCACCGTGTTCCTCAATGATCTTTTTCACGATAGCCAGCCCAAGGCCCGTCCCTTTCGTTTTGTTTGTGACATAAGGTTCGAATATGTTCTCGGCCAGCGACGAATT
>CAWLAW010000096.1:0-8198 GCA_963854885.1 Gammaproteobacteria bacterium
CTGTGCCTCCATTTCTTGTTGGCTGGACCCGACGACCACCCAGTCGCGATCTTTTATCTCGCGCCCCAACAAGCGGTCGCGAACACAACCTCCAACTTTGTAGATTTTCATTAGCTAGTTAGGCGGTCTTAGCGCTACGGGATTCGTCTGGCGATCGCACGAAAATCATAAAACCGTTTACGCTCGTACCTCCCACCCAAGTATCCTGGCACGACCTCACTCAATCGCGTGGGTTGAATTCCAAGCAGTTCAAAACCGTTTTCTCCAGGACACACGGAATCTTCGCTAGCGGAGCGTAGATTGTCTCGCGAAAACGGTTTACCAGGAAAGTACTCCAGCACGTTCGCCTGAATCTGTGATAAAAATTTCCCGAGCGGCAGAACGATTCGGTTACTGCCGGTTAATTTGGACACATCACGGACTATTTCGATCAAAGTCTTTTGTTCTGGGCCGCCTAAGTTGTAGCGTGTTCCAAATGTCGAACGATCATCTAATGATCCGACAATGGCTTGTGCCACGTTTCCAACATAGGCCGGCTGAAGCTTTGTGTACGGACACGCCAGCGGAAAAACTAGCGGTGATATCCGCAGAAGTTCTGCGAATCGATTGTAAAAGCGATCATCGGGTCCGAATATTACTGACGGTCGAAAAACTGTGGTTTGCAACCCTTCGTTGTGGGCTGCCATGGCCGCATTTTCGGCTTCGCCTTTAGTGCGAAGATAGTAACTCGGCGCAAACGGGTCTGCGCCAAGCGCGCTCATATGAATGTAACGCTCGATCTCCGCATTAAAACAAGATTTGATAATAGTTCGGGTAAGTTCGGTGTGCACGCGCCGAAACCCCGATCCGTTGTCACCTTTTTCGTTCAATATGCCTGCGAGGTTTATGATCGCGTCGCAACCTAAAATGTTCTCAGTAATAGATGCCTCATCGAACGTTTTCATTTCGATGACGTCGGTATTGGGCAACATCCAAAAGCGACGCGCACGATTGCGCGAACGAGTGAACAGCTTTAGGCGCTTTCCTTGTGCCGCCAATTGGTTTGCCAAGATGGTCCCAACAAAGCCAGTTCCGCCAAAAATGCCTATAGATTCAATGCGCATAGATTTAACACTTTAAGTTCGTTCCGCGTGGTACGACATCCGTGAGTCGAGCCGCTAAGGGTTTAATATGTTCTTTCAATCTCCACTGATACAGCGTCGCGTAGAATGCCGCACGACGCACGTATCTGCGTGTTTCAGTAAAAGGTATTGTATCGATCCATATATCGGCAGGCACGCAGCTAGACTTTGGCAGCCAAGATTGGACGCGATGAGGGCCCGCATTGTAGGCCGCCGAGGCCAACGAAAAACTGCCACTAAACCGTTCAAGCACTTGCTTTAAGTAGGCCGTGCCAATCATGACGTTCTTTGCCGGATCGAGCAATTGACGGCTATTGGCCAGCGCGGCGCCGATCCGTCGGGCTGTTTCGCGCCCAGTCGCTGGCATTAACTGCATTAAGCCTAAGGCCCCGGCCGGCGATCGCGCATCAATCATAAACGCACTTTCGGTACGAATAATGCTGTATATCTCTGCCGCAGGCAGGTTGCGTTTTTTTGCGTATTTGGCAATTAAGTTTTCGTGCATTAGAGGAAACCGGATGCTTAGATCGTCATACGATTTAGCTTTGCCTAAAGCTAAAATTGCACGGTCGTGCCAGCCCCAACTATCAACCACAAAGGCTGCCACTTCGAGCTGCCGTGTGTTGAGATTATTCACTTCATTGCCCCATTCTCGGCGCGCTTTAAAAGGCATATCCAGGGCGACGAGTTCCCGCGCTCGAATGAGTCCAGGGCGGCTAGACATCGTCGAAAGTTCCACGGCGCTCGGCGCGATAGGTCGGTCATTCATTTGATAATCGAGTTGCAAATGGTCAGCGCTCAAAAACCCGTAGTAATCCCGCTCTTTCGCCAGTTCGGCAAAAATTACCCGCGCTTGTTCTTCAAGCTCTAGCGCCTGGAGTGCCCGCGCCCGCCAATACCGCCAACGCAGGGGAGATGTTGTCCCACGAGGCGCGTATTCGGTCCAGCGGACCATTTCTTTCCACGCATTCGCTCGAATCGCTTCGCGCAATCGGTACTTTTCGACGTTGTCGTTCACGAATGCCTCGGGAACTGCGTCGAGCATTGAAATTTGTGCGCTATGATTTTGACGCGCCGCTGCGATGCCCATATGTCGCTTCACGCGGCCGATCTGATCCTCGGAAAAATCGAAGCGTTGTTGCTCGGCTTGCCACAATTTCTTTGCTTTACCGACATCCTTCGCAGCGACTCGTCGAATCGCATGAACGACGATTTCTCGCGTCAGCTCGTGATTGCGATCGAAATACGGCTGCCGTAATGTCGCTGCGGGTGCGCGATGCGCGCTGATCCAAACGTTGGCCGACCGTTTTCGATCGGGATCTTGTAATTGCCGAGCTAAGTAGTTGGCCAGTGATGGTTTGTTATTATCTAAAGCAAGACGGATCCGCTCCCAAATGAGCGAACTGTCCAACAAATTATTCGTGCGCAAATAGTCGAAGACGGGGTCACATGCGTCGGGTTGCGACTTTCCCACGAGCCACAGCGTACGGCTATCCGTTAGCACGCCCTCGGTCGCACCGGTCGCTATACGAGCTGTGAGTTGGGCACATTTGAGCGCAGTATTTCGCTGCGGCCGATAGTCGTGGAGGTAGGCTTCCCATTGTTTCGTGCGACTTAAGTGCTTCAGCCAATCCCGGCGCAGGCGCGTGGCCAAAAAGGATTCGTCGTATGCGGCGAGAAAATCCCTAATGAGATCTTTATCCGCGTTCGGCAAACGGCGCTTCAACTCGAAGTATCGGTAATAGGAATAAAGCGGATAGTCTTCGAGTCCAGTTATCAGTTTTTTTGCTTTCTCCCGCCGGCCAGTCGTTAGCGCCTTATAGGCTAATTTAAACTGCTTGCGATCGGCGCTTAGTCGGTCCTCGGGCGGCGATTGTGCCAGTACTGGCGTCGCAACTAGAGAGAGGCATAACAGGAGGAAGGCTTTCATTTTGTACTCAATTGTCGACGGACCATTTTGTCCTTCGATGGTCGCGCTGGCAACCTGAATATGGAATAGTCGCTATAATTGGACATGTGGAATACATCTTTCGATTGAGACAGTGTCCGTTGAATTGTTGAGGTCGTGCATTCATCAAGTTCGAGCAGGCCGTTTTTGGCTCGAGTGGCGTTGGTGAGTTCAAAGCGATTAAGTTACGCGTTTTCGTCGGTGGGATTTTGCCGTATGTCAAATATAGAGCTAAACAAGTTTGCGAATGCGCTGCGCAATCGCCGCACGGTGCATGAGTTCAAGCCGCAAACACCGCCGCTAGAGTCAATTACGACCGCAATTGAACTCGCTCGTTGGGCACCGAACCATCATCGTAGCGAACCCTGGCATTTCTACCTCCTCGATAAAATCACGGCGGATAAGATTTCCGATCTCAACGCCGACATATTGCGCGCAACGAAAGGCGAGAAAATCGCCGAAATTAAGCGCAAGCGCTGGTTGGAAATGCCTGGTTGGCTGGTCGTAAGTTGCGCCAATAGCGAAGACAGCCTTCGCGCGCGAGAAGATTACGCCGCTTGCGCGTGCGCGGTACAGAATATGTCCTTGTATTTGTGGGAGGCCGGCATCGGAACGAAGTGGACGACTGGAGCGATCACTCGTGACCCGCGTTTTTTTGATATCGTCGGGATGGATTATTCTGCGGTTTCCGTGGTCGGGCTGTTTTGGTACGGCTATCCTGCATCGATTCCCACTCAGCACCGTAAACCGACCGAGGAAATTATTTCACACGTCGTTGCGGATGCAGTTCCAGCAACGAGTTGATTTTCCAGCGACAATTCAAAGTTAATTCCGATGGACGTTCTACGGTGGATATTTCCCGGGACGTTCAAGCCATCGTGACCAAGGCGGACATTGAAACCGGCCTATGTCACGTTTTCGTGCAGCATACGAGTGCGTCGTTAATCATCTGCGAAAATGCGGATCCGCAAGTTCATGCTGATCTAGAAACATTTATGTCCGATCTCGTGCCAGACGGCGATCCGCGCTTTCTTCACGATCAGGAAGGGCCAGACGATATGCCTGCGCATATTCGCAGCATTCTCACGCAAAGCGCGATTTCGATACCTGTGCAGAACGGGCGGTGCGCGTTAGGGTCGTGGGAAGGAATCTATGTCTGGGAACACCGCTATGCGCCACATCCGCGCCAACTCGTGGTCACTGTATACAGCTAGAATGTAGCTTGCATCGCTGCTGCACGCTCGGCCATTTCGGATCGTTTCAGCTGTTCATTTTTTGCGTCCCACAGTGGATTGGCCAGTTCCCAACCCGAAATATTCGATAATATGAGCTGAATCATTGTGTCGGCATGGTCGGCGCCGTCGTTGAGGGCTGGAATATAGCGCAACGACTCGCCGCCCGCGGCTTTGAACGCTTTAGCGTAACGAATGGCGATTTCTTCAAGCGTCTCAAGGCAGTCAACCGGGAAACCAGGGCAGATAACGTCGACAACTTTCGCGCCTTGCTGTGCGAGCGATCGCAGGGACGCCTCGGTATACGGCTGCAACCACTCATTCCAACCAAAACGAGATTGAAACGCTAACGTCCACTCCTCGGAGTCCATGCCGAGACCCTCGGCCAACAGTCTAGCGGTAACCTGACATTCACAATGATAAGGATCCCCGCGCAGCAGACTATCTTTCGGCGTCCCGTGAAAAGACATTAAAAGATGATCGCTTGCGCCATGCTCGGCTCTGAAATTCGTGACCGAGCGTGCTAGCGCATCGATATAGTTTTGGTTGGCGTGATAGCTATTGATAAAGCGTAGCGAGGGTACCCAACGCCAAGTGGTCAATTCCTTGGATATGGCGTCTATTAGTGAGCCAGTCGTTGCGCCCGCATATTGAGGATACAGCGGTAAAACGAGAATATTTCGAGCATTCGCCGCGCGTAGTTGCTGTAGGCCTTGAGCTATTGACGGCGTTCCATAGCGCATGGCAAGTGCGATTTCTACCCGCTCGGGCAATATGTTGTCAATCGATGTTTGCAGGGCGCGGCTTAGCCGAGTCGATATTGCCATTAACGGCGAGCCATCAGGCGTCCAGATTTCAGCGTACGCTTTTGCCGAGCGTCGCGGTCGCAGACGTAAAACAATGCCATGTAAAATTGGTAGCCAAACGCTACGGGGAAGTTCAACGACTCTGGGATCGGAGAGAAATTCGGCTAGGTACTTTCGCACACTTTTCGCCGTCGGATATTCCGGTGTCCCGAGGTTGCATAGCAAGACGCCGATTTTTTCGGAACTTGCGTGATCAAATTCGCGATCACCATAAAAGTCAGTCATCGCTCTAGTATAATCGGAGAACCAATTGTTCGCTCGCGCTACCGTGTATGGGCCGGTCGGATGGGTTTGAAAAGAGCTATTGGCTGAAAGTTCGAGGTACTTAGCGGAGTCGTTGAGAAATCAATCTCCGCTTAAAAGGAAATCGCGATGTTGGTAAATTCCGAATCTACGTGTGCTCAGTTTACAGCTAACGACGGGTGCCAGATCCGCGAACTACTACACCCGAAAAACGACAACATCGACCTGCCATTTTCATTGGCGGTTGCGGAAGTTGAAGTTGGAAAATGTACTTATCGTCATCGACTGCGGCAGCTCGAGGTGTACTACATAGTCGCCGGAACGGGCATCATGCATATCGGCACGGAGCAACATTCAGTGAAACCCGGGGATGCCGTTTTGGTTCCGGCAAATCAAACTCAGTGGATTGAAAATGTCGGAGCGCAAGCGCTTAAATTTGCGGCAATTGTTGCGCCTGCATGGTGCGCGGAGGATGACGAACGGCTTTAATCCCGGTAACGCAAAACAAGCATTGCGGGTCGTTTCAGCGCACTCATTATGGCCACAGTGCCGACTAAGGTGACGCTCGCTACTCCAGCGACAATGCCGATGAGGATGACGATAAAATTGACTGAATAATCGATTTCCAGGACCCGTGTCGCAACGAGCCAACCTGACAACAAGGCGACGCAGCCAGCAACAAGACCAGAGATAAACCCGATCGTCAAGAATTCTGCGCCCATTATGCGCAGCGTCAAAAAACGACTCGCGCCGAGCGTTTTCAATAAAGCGCTTTCAAACACTCGCTCGTCTTGGGTCGATTGCACTGCCGCGATTAGAACGAGTATTCCAGATATCAGGGTGAATAAAAAAACGAACTCAATGGCTGCGGCGGATCGATCCATTATCGCTCGAATGTGGTCAACTAACGCGGCGACATCAATCACCGTTACGCTCGGGAACTTTTCGACAAGCTCTCGCAATATTGGGTAACTCGTCGAGTTCAAGCGGAAGCTGGTGATGAAGGTGGCAGGAAGATCATCGAGTAGCTGCGGGGTCGCCTCGACGAAAAAATTAACCTCCATCGACTCCCACTGCACCGCCCGAAGGTTTGTCACAGTGCCGTGGATCTCACGCCCAGCAATCCGGTAGCTGAGCGTATCGCCGAGCCGAATGTTCAACGTCCGCGCAATATCCCGTTCTACGGAAAACTGGCCATCTCCCGAAGTACTGTCCCACCACTGACCTTCGACAATGACGTTGTGGGGTTTTAAATCAGCTGCAGCAGATAGGTTAAATTCTCGATCGGCTAACCGTCTAGCACGCGGGTCTACGTAGGTGTTCGCGGTAATGGGCTGATCGTTTATCGCACTAAGACGTCCGCGAACTATTGGATAGAAGCTTGGCACATCGATTTCACGCCGTTCGAAAAATGCCAATAATGAACTGACATCTGTGGGTTGAATATTCATTAGAAACTGATTGGGCGCGTCCGGCGGTAAACTCGATAACCAGTCGTCCAGCAGGTCGTTTCGCACGATGCCAAGGACCAACAAGACCATTAACCCGAGTCCCAGGGCGCAAATTTGCACCGTCGTCAGCATTCCGCGACGCGCGATATTAGCCACGCCGAAACGCCACACAAGACCTGTGTAAGATCGCAGTTGCGTAACGACTTTTGTTGTCGCAAGAGCGGCGAGAATCAAAGCAGCCAAACACACGACCAGTCCGATTAACGACCAGATGGTCAGCTGTATATCATCGGCGCGCCACGGCGCGACAAACAGGGTTGCGGCGAGCGCGTAGATTAAAATACCGAACTTATTCGGCGGCGTCGCATCAACGTCGTTGCGCAGCACCCGCAACGGCGGGACGTTGGGTAGATTCATCAACGGTGGGAGCGCGAATCCGGTTAATGCGAGCAAGGCCGTTCCGGCTGCGCGAAGCGCCGCGGTGATGGACGGTTCCGGTAACGCGGCTTGCGTCCACCCGGTCATCGAGCGAGCAATAATTTCCTGGCTAGCCATTCCGAGCGCGGCACCGATTGTCGCCGTCAAGAGCCCGAGCATTAAAATTTCCAAGAGGAAGTAGCGCAATACGAATCGACGCGTTGCGCCAAGTGTTCTCAATAATGCGACCGCGTCACGGCGTTGAGCTGCAAAACTTCGCGCTGCCAATGCGATTGCGACCCCTGCCAGCAATATGGTCGTTAAAGTAGCGAGGCCGAGATATTGTTCAGCGCGCTTCAGTGCATTACGAATTTCAGGGCGCGCGGTATCCGGTGACAATATTTGATCGCCATCGCGCAGCGACAGGTTCGATTTAAATTCTTCGGTTCCAGACGGACTACCTGCGACCAGTAAGGCGTAACGAACTCTGCTACCCGGAGCAATCAGGGCGGTAGCCGGAATGTCGCTTTGGTTTATCATCACGCGCGGCGCGATATTGAATAAATCGCCGCCGCGATCCGGTTCCAGTACCAGTATTTTCGATATTCGCAGTGTCGACGCACCGACGCCAATACGATCGCCAACTTGCGCGCCTATGAGCGAGAGCAAGCGCGATTCTACCCAGGCTGTGCCGGCAACAGGGATATCGGTACTCGGGTTTGCGCTCGCGAACGGCGTATCCGATACCAACATTTTGCCGCGCAAGGGATAGTTATCTTCGACGGCCTTCAATTCGGTTAGCTGCAAGTGCTCCTTAAACGTTACAACGCTGCGCATCGATAGCGTCGAGGTTGTAATTAAATCGAATGATCGTGCCGAGCGCGCATAATTCCCAGTCAGTTTCTCATTGGAAATGACTA
>CAWLAW010000097.1:0-8141 GCA_963854885.1 Gammaproteobacteria bacterium
GGAAATTACGTGGCAACTTCAATGAGCACAAAAACAGCTCTCGTGACAGGCGCCGGTTCAGGTATCGGCCGGGCAACAGCTGTTGCTTTCGCGCGGGCGGGCGCGAATGTTGTGCTGGCGGACGTCAACGTAGCTGGCGGCCAAGCGACGCTAGCACTAATTGAAAGTCTCGCCGGACACGGACATTTTGTAGCCGCCGATGTGTCCAAAAGCAGTGAAGTGGAGCGGCTGATTAAGACTACTGTTGACACGTTCGGAAGACTAGATTGTGCGTTCAACAATGCAGGCATTCAGGGCGAGTTGAGCCAAACAGCCGAATGCACGGAAGAGAACTGGGATCGAATTACCGGCATTAACCTCAAAGGTGTGTGGCTGTGTATGAAATTTGAGATTGAACAAATGTTGCAGCAAGGCAGCGGCGCTATTGTTAACAACTCATCAAACTTCGGCCTCGTCGGGTCGAACGGTATGCCCGCCTATTCCGCGGCGAAGCACGGTGTCGTGGGCTTAACGAAAACTGCAGCGATCGAATACGCTGATCGCGGAATTCGGGTGAATGCGGTGTGTCCGGGTCCGGTGCAAACCCCTTTAGTCGACAAGATTGTCGCCCGCCAACCCGAGATCGTGGACGCTATTATAGAACGCGAACCAATTGGACGTATGGGTCAGCCCGAAGAGGTTGCGGCGGCAGTGGTGTGGCTGTGCTCTGACGAGGCGACGTTTGTTGTCGGATCAGTTTTACCGGTAGACGGGGGGTTTGTCGCGCAATAGGGCCGCGCTCGGTATTTTCCACGGTGAGGCAGTAGCCGTCACATCGTCCATGGAGAGAAATCATGATCGTACAAAGCGCCAAACCAGGCGAAAAACATTTCGTCATCACGATGGATCAACACACTGCGTTTTCCGCGCAGTTGGCGGTAGCGTTTGGTAATGACGAGTTCGAAACAATCGAACCTCGTTCCGTTATGCTACACGTTATAGAAAATCACGATGCCGGTTGGCGAGAACTCGATGCTATCGCGCCGCGCGATCCGGAAACAGGACTCCCCTACAACCTCGTTAAAACGCCGTTTGCGCGTATCGTCGAAACAAGTTCCGCGTCGCCTAATTTCAATGGGAAAACCCACCCGTATTGCGAACTCCTGTCGAGCATGCACAGTTGGGGACTCTACAATGGCCGCTACGGTATGTCCGAGAAAGTCTTGCTCGATAGCCTTGCGGATGAAAACAGAATCGAGGCGGATGAAATGCTGGGCGCTGAAGTATCGAGACAAACAAAACTTAAGGCGGCACTCGCCGACAACCCGGAAACCGCTGGGTGGGTTGAAGAGGCCCATTTACTTCAAAATTATAAACAACTACAGCTATTTGACACGATGGCGTTGTACTTCAATTGTTTCCACGAAGGCAATCGCGGCCAAGATTCTTTTACTCACGTCCCAAGGAGCAGCACTAGTGACACAACAATTTCGATAAAAGAGCTTGGCGACGGAAAGTACGGTCTACACCCATTCCCGTTCAATGATGACAACCTAGAGGTGAACTTCAACGGTCGCTATATTCTTCCGGCGAGCGACGACGATAAGCTCGGCGAGGTTCTAAGTAGCGCCGCCGTTGAGTCACAAAAAGTGAAACTTGTCCGCATTTAAATTGAATAGTCAGTACTACAAGCTTGGTTGCCGAGCGGGATTACTCTGCTAGCACCGGACATGAAAAAAGATTATTTTTCTACACAGTCGACGGCCTATAAGACATTTCGTCCGCTCTACCCAGAAAATTTGTTCGAATTCTTATGCCGTGACCTAGCATCCGAGTGCGTGGTGTGGGACTGCGCTACCGGCAATGGCCAAGCCGCCCTCGCCCTACGAAACAAAGTATCGACGGTTGTGGCCAGCGATCAAAGCGCAGCGCAATTAGCGAATGCGCCTCAGCACGACGGCATTTACTATCTGCGGTCGATGGCCGAACGCATACCACTTAGAAGTCACTCCATTGATCTCGTTACGGTCGCCCAGGCATTGCATTGGTTCGACTTCGACCGATTCTACGCAGAGGTTCGGCGGGTATTAAGGCCGGGCGGTCGAATCGCGGTGTGGACGTATAGTTTTCTCTCAGTGAGCCCGCAACTCGGTGAAGACGTCGACGCTGTCATCAAGTCGTTCTACCACGACGTCATCGGCCCCTACTGGCCACCGGAGCGATGTTGGGTCGACGAACACTATCGGTCCATCCCATTTCCATTTGACGAGCTGGACACACCGAGTTTCTCGATAGAGGTCGAGTGGGATTTGAATGCAACGTTCGGATACATGGGGTCTTGGTCTGCCGTACAACAATACGTCAAAGCAACCGGGCGTGACCCCCTACCCCTGCTGAAAGAAGAACTAGCACTTGCGTGGGGCAAACCGACGCGTCAACGTCGATTAAGCTGGGCCCTAGGTCTTCGAGTGGGCCGCTCGGGTTAGATTCGAACACTTATTACGAATTGCAGAACGCAACTGTGTTTATCTTCGAAAAAATGAAGATCATCGGATTACCGAATTTTTCGATAGTGAGCAATGACCGGCAAGACTCTAAGGCAAGCTCGCCCGCGCCTGGAGCAGACAATGGAACAGCAGGTATACTGTGCGGCTGTATCAATTTTAGCGCGCTAATTATCTCACCCCTCGGGAGCCCCCTGCATGGACAACATCAACGAAGTGCTACGCGAAACACTCGGTGAGATCGATTTCGATCCACAAGCACTCAAAGAAAAATACTTGTTCGAACGTGACAAACGTTTGCGTGGCGATGGGAATGATCAGTACGTAGAAGTCACCGGGGACTATTCCAATTACATCGACGACCCTTACGTCGAGCGCGTCGAACGCGAAGCGAAGTTCGACGAAACGGAAATCGTGATCATCGGCGGTGGATTCGGCGGGCTGATGATGGGTGGAAGGTTGCGCGAGGCAGGCTTCGAAGACATTCGCGTTATCGAACAAGGCGGTGATTTCGGCGGCACGTGGTATTGGAATCGCTATCCGGGCGCGATGTGTGACGTCGAGTCCTACTGCTATTTACCGTTACTTGAGGAATTGAATTACGTCCCGAAACACAAATACTCCTTCGCGCCAGAGATCTTAGAATACTCGCGCAGCATCGCCCGCCATTACGACCTTTACGACAATGCCTTGCTCCAAACCAGCGTAACCGCCATGACGTGGGACGAATCATGCGAAATGTGGGTGATTGAAACCGATCGAGGCGATCGCGTGAAAGCGCGCTACGTCGCCATGGCGAACGGACCGCTGAGTCGTCCAAAATTACCTGGGATAGAGGGCATTAATTCATATCGAGGGCACACGTTTCATACCAGCCGGTGGGACTACGACTATACCGGCGGCGATAGCGCCGGGAACCTTGAAAAACTGGCGAACAAAAAGGTCGGCATCATCGGTACGGGAGCGACCGCAGTTCAATGTATCCCTCATCTTGGGGAATCGGCCCAACAACTAACTGTCTTCCAAAGGACCCCCTCTTCGATTGATGTGCGCAATAATCGCGAAACCGATCCCGCATGGGCCGCGTCACTAGAACCTGGATGGCAGAAGCGTCGTACGGATAATTTCAATGTGTTAGTTAGCGGTGGTGATCAGGACGAAGATTTAGTCGCGGACGGCTGGACGGATATTTTCCGCAATCTCACGGGCATAGCCGCCAAGACGGCGTCGAGAAAACTTGGCCGGCGACTCAGCGGTAACGAGAAAGCCGAATTGATCGAAATGTCGGATTACAAAAAAATGAGCGAAGTTCGGGCGCGCGCTGAAGCGATTGTCGAAGATGCTGAAACGGCCGAAAAACTCAAACCCTGGTACCGGCAATTTTGTAAGCGTCCGTGTTTCCACGATGAATACCTGCCAACGTTCAACAGACCGAATGTTGAATTGGTTGATACGGACGGCAAAGGAGTTGAGCGCCTCACTGAGACCGGGGTAGTGGTGAACGGTAAAGAGTACGAAATCGATTGTTTGATCTTCGCAACGGGTTTTGAGGTTGGCACGACTTACACACGCCGAGCGGGTTACGACATCATCGGCAAAGACGGCCAGGTGCTAAGCGAAAAATGGGAGGACGGGTTACGCACGCTCCATGGCTTACAGACCAACGGATTTCCCAATTGCTTCTTTTTGGGGTTCACGCAAAGTGCGATCACAGTTAACGTTCCACAATCTCTCAACGAGCAAGCTCAACATGTAACCTACATCCTCGAGCAATTGCGATCGCGCGGCGCAAAGACTGTCGAAGCCACCGTGGCAGGGGAAAATGGCTGGGTTGAAGAAATGCGTAGCAAAGCGAAGATGGGCGAAGAATTCCGCGCCGAGTGTACACCTGGGTACTACAACAACGAAGGGCAGACAGGGAACCCGAATGGTTTTTTTGCGTTCGCCTATGGCGCTGGGCCGCTGCGATTTTTTGAAATCCTGCAGGAATGGCGAGACGGCGGCGAGCTAGACGGGTGTTCGATTAGTTAATCCAAACCCCGCACTTGCTAGCGAGCAACCGATCCTAGCGAAGCGAGCAATTGTTCATACGCTACCGGGGTGTCGTAAAAGAGCGAAACTTAATAGGGGAAATACGATGAAAGCAGATCTTATGTGCTCGGGTTACGGCTTGATCGAAGGACCCGTATGGACCCGCGAACACGGGCTTTTTTTTAGTGATGTAATTTTCGGCGGCGTATTCTGTCTGGAAACAAACGGCAACGTGCGAACGGTGTTTGAGCATCGCCGAGGTATCGGCGGGATGGCGTTCCACGAAGCCGGCGGCCTGGTTGTTAGTGGTCGCAATTTGGCGTTTAAATCTTTCTCCAGCGAGCACAGTGTAACGATATTTGATAACGACCCGGACAACGGTAGGGTCGGATTCAACGACATTACAACAGACAGCCGCGGACGTATTTACGCCGGTTCACTGGGTTCAAGTCCGGTCTTCGACGATGGTCTCGAGCCGCGCGCCGGAGATCTTTTTCTCGTCGGACTTGATGGGTCTACCCAAGTGGTCGCCAACGACATCATGCTGACCAACGGACTCGGCTTCTCGCCGGACGGTAAAATACTTTATCACTCGGACTCTCGGCGTAACGGCGTTTTTAGTTATGCAGTGAATAGTGATGGCACGCTTGGGCCCAAAACTCAGTTTTGCGAAATCACGGACGGAATTCCCGATGGGCTCGTGGTGTCTGAAGACGGTGCGCTGTGGATCGCACTAGCGGACGGCGGGTCCGGGGTTGCAGTTTACGACCCTGACGGCAAACAGCGTGATTTCGTCAAAATATCTACGCCCATGTGTACAAGTGTATGTTTTGGTGGTGACGATCGGCGTGATTTGTATATTGTATCCGGATCGCACGGTGCCAACGACGAACGAGCCGGCGGTGTGTATCGTGTTCGAACGGACGTCCCTGGCTTACCGGTCGCGCCGGCCAGTGTGAAAATTTAATTTACGAATCACGGCTGCCCACTGATCGGAGCTATTAGCAGCCGTGTTTTCAACTATTGGCCAGTAAACTTCGCTTTGCGTTTTTCGGCGAATGCCGTTACGCCCTCACGAAAATCGGCGCGCGCCGCACAATCTGCGAAGGTCTCCCCTTCAAGTTGCAACTGCGACTCCCATTCGTTCTCGAGTGATCGATACAATAAACGCTTTGTGTTGCCATAAACTCGGGTTGGCCCGTTGGCTAAACGTTCTGCTAGTTTGTCTGTCTCGGCAATCAAATCCGCTTCCGGAACGACAAAATTAATCATGCCCATATCTTTAGCCGTTTGCGCGTCAAATCGATCGCCAAGTAAGGCAATTTCCATCGCCTTTTTTATGCCAACCGCGCGCGGCAGGTTAAACGAAGCTGAGCCGTCCGGGCTCGTGCCAATATGCACATAGGCCAGGGTGAAAAACGACGTGTCGGCGGCTATCACAAGATCGGCCGCTAGCGCCATACTCACCCCTGCGCCTGCGGCAGCACCGGCAACGCTTGCGACAATTGGTTTAGCCATGCGTCGCATGGTGAACATGATCGGATGTAACTCGTGAATTCGCTGGGTGAACGATGCACGTATTTCCGCAGCCGGCTTATCGATGAATTCGACCATCCGCTTGACGTCACCGCCCGCCATAAAATGTTCTCCAGAGCCTTTCAAAACGACACAACGGATTGCGTCGTCGTGTTCAATCTCGGCTAATACGTCGCGAAGATTCGTACGCATATCGATGCTTAATGCGTTGCGTGCATCCGGTCGGTTAAATGTTAAGGTTGCGATACTGTTACTTTTTTCGACAAGCAAATCTGCCATGTTAGGCTCCTTGTTAGTTGGACGTACGGCAACCTCCATGATAACCGAGCACTACGCGTATTTGCCATAGAATAAAGGTCCAACCGAAGCGTGGAAGAGAATACAAAAGCAGATAGTTTAGACACCTCCTGTCGAAAATTGTACGCTACCGGTATCCTCGGGATAGATCATCTTTTGACGTAGAAATCTAGTCCAGATAGTCGGATTGGAAACGTCCGAATCGCACAGAACTTAAGGAGCACAGACATGAGCCAGGATCCGGATCTCGCCTTATCTGACCTTCGCATCCTCGATCTTACTCGCGCCGTCGCAGGGCCAACATGCACGCGAATGTTGGTTGAGATGGGTGCTGAGGTAATCAAAGTTGAGTCCGCACCTGGCGGGGATTTAACCCGAGCGGTGTCCGTCTATAAGAACGACCGTAGTTTGTACTTCGTACAGCAAAATCGCGGTAAAAAAAGTTTTTGCGTCAACTTAAAAGACCCCCGAGGAATCGCTTTGGTTGCGGAACTTGTATCCCAAGTCGACGCAGTTGTTGAGAATTTTCGTCCCGGGGTCATGGACGCTATTGGTCTCGGTTACGAGCGACTGCGCGAGCTCAAGAGCGACATAATTTTGTGCTCAATCTCCGCTTTCGGACAGACTGGGCCGTTGGCTGAGAAACCCGGCTACGATTTCATCGCGCAAGCCTATTCCGGGATTATGTCGATGATTGGCGAACCCGGCAAAGTGCCTAATTTAACTGGCGCCGCAATTGGTGACGCTAGCACCGGAGTGCATGCTGCACTCGGCATTGTTTCAGCAATTCATCGGCGCGACCGAACCGGCAAAGGCGACCATTTAGATGTCGCGATTCTCGATGCTTACTACGGTTATCATGACTTAAACATTCATGTTTACAGTGGATCCGAAGGCGAAGTTGAACCGACTCGTTCAGGGCCGCATTACGCGGCAGTGTGCCCAGCCGGAGTTTTTCACGCCCCGGGTGGCTTCGTCGTGATCATGGCTTTTTTGCATCATTGGCCTGATTTGTGCCGGGCAATGGGGCGTGACGACCTAGTCAGTGATCGGAATTTTTGCGACGACGCCGCGAGAATCGCTAGAAAATCTGAAGTCGTGGAGCTCGTCGAAAAATGGCTTGCTACTTTCCCCGATCTTGATTCGGTAGTGAACGCGTTAATGGCATGCGACGTGCCCTGCGCCCCCGTACTATCAGTGGCCGAGACCGTGACCAACGAGCACTTACTCGCCCGCGGCACGGTTAGAACGATCGATGACCCGGTGCATGGATCGGTTCAAATCCCAGGGCACCCAATAAAGTGGAAAGACCATCCGAATAATATCCCGCTCGTCGCCGCAACTTTAGGTCAACACAATGAAGAGATACTGACGGAAAAACTAGGACGCAGTACCGACGAACTTGAAGCGCTACGCCGCGACGGTATTTTGATGGAGAAGCCGTCGTAGCTTAAAAGTCGATCGGGTCAACTATCCCCAGTCGTTGGGATTTTTTCGAATGCTCTAGGCACTCTAGGTTCGCCAACCGTCCGGTCGCGTTCAAGGGTCTACGGTAAATGCCTTAAATGCGGCGTCATAATTCTCGTCCCAACGTGACAACGGCGTTCGGTCGTAGGCGAGATCTCCGGCAGCCCAAATAACCCGCCGAGCGTCCTCTGCGGACGAGACTTCATTGTCGGGACAGATGATGTAAAAGCTCCCGCGCTCGATCCCCGCAAGCATGTACTCTACAACTTCGTCGGGTTGCCAGGCACCGTCCGGCTTTTCCGAAACAACCCGCTTGGTGAGTCCGGT
>CAWLAW010000098.1:0-8126 GCA_963854885.1 Gammaproteobacteria bacterium
GCGCAAACTCAACCATGGGCCGCGGTTTGCCTCGTGATCTAACTCGGTGATCACAATCTCGTCACCGGGCTTAAGACTTCGCCCAAGCGCCCGGCTCAGCGAGAAATTCAAGGTGGTCATATTCGCCCCGAATGAGATCTCTGAGCCGCTAGATGCACCCAGCAAATCCGCCACCGCGTTGCGTGCGCTGGCGAGCGCCGCGCCTACCTCTCGAGAAGTTGCAAATTGGCCCTCGAAATTCGCGTTACGTTCAATGTAAGCTGCTCTGATCGCGTCGAGCACCGAGTTCGGCACCTGTGTGCCGCCTGGGCCATCGAGAAAAGCGATCGGATGCCCCGCAATCTCACGTTCGAGCGACGGGAAATCTTGGCGCGCGCGAAGGCAATCGGAATTCGTGTAACTCATAGGGTATTTTTATTCCAACTGATTGATCAGAATCACCCGTGATCATGCGATGGGCGGCTAAGCGAGTGCAAGCGCTAAAGGTGGGCGAGGTCACTGAACCTCTCTATACTCTTTCGTGCTTAGGCGATGTGTAATCGGGGAAGTTAGTATGACAATACAAGACGGAAGTGTCGGGCAGCTGAATTTCGTCGAACGACATAATTTGTGGTCCGAGGCACAAACCGCAGCCGCCGAACGCCTCGAAGCAGATATTAAGCAGCATAAATTACGCACCATACGGATCGCTTGGGGAGATCAACACGGCATCGTACGTGGCAAGAATGTCATGGCACACGATTTCTTGTTGGCGTTGAAAAACGGGGTCGATTTTCAAACGGCGACCCTGTTTATGGACACCACAAATAATTTTATTGCACCGATGTTTAGCAGCGACGCTGGACTAGGAATGAAGGCACTCGCCGGTGGCCCGGACGCGATTCTCGTCCCGGATCCAACGACATTTCGCGTTTTACCGTGGACGTCCGGGACCGGATGGGTACTATCAGAAATGTATCTCGTGAATGGCGATCCAATGCCGTTCGACACACGCCAGGTCTTGAAACGCCAACTGCAAGCCTTGGACGAGCGTGGGTACGGTTATATCAGCGGGCTGGAGGTCGAGTTTTACATCACGAAACTCGAGGATCCCAAGTTACTGCCCGAGCAGAGCGGTTGGCCGCCTGATCCGCCCGGTGTCTCGGTGATCGCACATGGATTTCAATACCTCACTGAGCAGCGTTTAGATGAAATCGATCCGATTCTGCAGCAATTACAAGATCACATCGAGGCATTAGGTCTTCCGTTACGCACGATGGAGGATGAATGGGGGCCAGGACAATGCGAATTTACTTTCGATCCTGTCCAAGGCCTGGCCGGCGCGGACAATATGCTGCTGTTTCGCACCGCGACAAAGCAAATCTGCCGACGTGCGGGTTTGCATGCAACGTTTATGACACGACCGGCACTACCAAATTTTTTTTCCAGCGGCTGGCATCTCCATCAGTCGATTTGCAATGCAGCGGGCACTGAGAATTTGTTTGCTAATCACGACGGGGACGGAGAAATGTTATCGCGCCTCGGCCGCCAGTTTGTCGCTGGGGTGCTCGAGCATGCGAGTGCATCGTCGGTCTTTTCCACCCCAACGATTAACGGGTATAAGCGTTTCGTGCCAAATTCCTTTGCGCCGGACCGCATCACGTGGGCGGTCGAGAATCGCGCCGCGATGATTAGAGTCCTCGGCGGTCCAGGTGACAATGCGACGCACATAGAGAATCGGGCTGGGGAACCTTGCGCGAATCCGTATTTGTACATGGCCTCTCAAATTGCCTGCGGACTGGACGGGATCGACCGTCAACTCGACCCCGGGCCGGCAGAAATTTCACCGTATGAATCGGACAAGCCGAAACTTCCGGAAAGCCTGATGGATGCAGTCGGTGCGCTGGAAGAAAGTGAACATTTTCGTCGTCAATTTGGTCAGCCGTTTGTCGACTACATGATTGCGCTGAAGCGAAATGAAATTGGACGCTTTCTAAAACATGTTACCGACTGGGAGCATCGCGAATATTTCGAAGTTTACTAACGGCAGTCGATGCGATGAAAAAATCGAAGAACTGCGCGTCAAAGAGGAGGTCTCAATGAGTTGGCGAGGGAAAAAATTCGGTGCGTTAAATGTAGCCGAAATTGACGAATTTTTAGCTGGACCTTGGATTGCGCGGCTCGCTTGTCTTAAACCCGACGGCGCTCCGTATGTGGTTCCGGTGTGGTATCACTGGGATGGCGAGGTTTTCTGGGTCGTTCCGAGAGCGCGCTCGCGGTGGGCTTTCTACATGGCCGATGACCCACGTGTTTCACTAGTCGTCGATGAACCGGAGCCACCGATCAGAAAAGTCCTATGTGAAGGGCAAGCGGTTATCGTTGAGCGCCCGGTTGGTCCATATTTGGACAATGGTGAAAAATCGCTGTGGAATAAAATCGGCGAACAGCACACCGGTCCAAGATACCTCGGAGATAACGCCGCAGAATATCGAGGTTCAGTTAATGTAGAGCCGTGTTGGACGATTAAGATCGTCCCCGATTCATTAATGACCTGGCAGGGATTCGGTTGGCATCCGCGTTACTTTCACGAAGAACTACATGAAGCAAAACCGGATGACGAGCAATCTTGACCAGTCTATTGGCTGAACACGAACCGCATCCCGTCGCTATTGAACGTGGAGATGCGAGTTCCCAGTTCTTTTTCAGCTGTGATCACGCCTCAAACCGAATTCCAGAATCACTTGGCACACTCGGTCTCGATAGCAGCGAGTTAGAAAGACACATCGCCTGGGATATTGGTGCAGCTGAGGTGTCTAGAGTATTGTCGAGGCAACTTGATGCTACCTTAGTACTGCAAAATTACTCGCGGCTCGTCATCGACTGCAATCGACCACATGAGAATGAACAACTCATTCCATTGCTCAGCGAGGCGACCGACATCCCGGGTAACCGCAACGTCACCGAGCAACAGCGCGCTAGCAGAATAGACGAAATATT
This sequence comes from Gammaproteobacteria bacterium, assembly GCA_963854885.1. Lineage (GTDB taxonomy): Bacteria > Pseudomonadota > Gammaproteobacteria > UBA11873. The sequence goes on from CAWLAW010000098.1 coordinate 2,977, forward strand.
TACGCCATATCACGACGCGATAACAGACCTCCTCGAGCGGCGCCAGAGTCGCGCTAATCCTACGGTATTTGTCGCCATTCACAGTTTCACCCCCAACTATCGTGGCACCCAGCGACCCTGGGATATTGGTATATTATCCCGGACCGATCAGCGCATTGCCGAGTTGATGTTGGAGGAGCTAAACGCTGATGATTCCATTTGCGCCGGTGATAACGAACCGTACAAGATTGATCAAAAAGATTACGGGATCCCGGTGCATGCCGAAGTGAGGGGACTCTCGCATGTGTTGATAGAACTCCGCCAGGATCTTGTCGATTCGCAAAGCGGACAGCAGGCATGGGCCGATCGACTGGGCGGCCTGTTAACACGTGCGTTGCGCAACTCTCAATCGCGTTAATTAGCGCCGCAATGCCGGTATATAAGCAAAATTTTGCTATAGTCACCCCCGATATTCGACTATTCAGGTAGGTAGCAGCATGAATCAAAAACTCCAAGAAACCGTCTTGGCAGACGAAACTGCGTTGCGTGAAGTGATTGGTACGCCAGTTGATCTTGCCGTAAAGAAGGCCATTCCCAAACTGGATCAATTTAGTCGCGAACTGATTGAGCGATCGCCGTTTTTGACGATCGGGACGGCGAATGCGAATGGCAAATCAGATGTATCGCCGCGAGGGGACAACCCGGGTTTCGTTTTAATCCTTGACGACAACACGCTATTTATTCCCGAGCGCCCCGGCAATAATCGGGTCGATACGCTAAGTAATATTACCGAGAATCCGAACGTTGGACTGTTGTTCCTAGTGCCAGGGTTTGACGAAACCTTGCGCGTGAATGGACGGGCCAGCGTCGTAAAAGACGAGAACTTGTTAGAACGTTGCGCGGTGAAAGGCAGAGTACCGAAGCTTGGAATTCTGGTCGCAGTTGAGGAAGCGTACTTGCACTGTGCAAAGGCGTTTAGGCGTTCTAAGTTATGGGATCCGGCGAGCCTCCAGGACCGCAAGGGAATGCCTTCATTAGGCAAAATCATAATGCAGCAAACGGCAGACCAGGATAACCTGCCAAGCGACGACGATATAAAAGCCGTCGATGAATACATCGAAGATAATTACCGTAATGAACTTTACTAGAACATCGACCGCGCATAGTTTAGCGAGGTCCTAGCGGTCCCGTTTACCGCGTGTAGATGAAGCCGCCTAGCGATCGGGTCTGTATGAGAGCATCAAAAGAAAAAAACAACAGCAATAAACTGCATAAAAAGATTCGGCGAAACGTCGGGCGTGCGATCGCCGATTTTTCCATGATCGAAGCGAACGACAAAGTCATGGTGTGCCTTTCAGGTGGTAAAGATTCCTACACCATGCTCGACGTGCTTCTAAGTCTTAAGCGCAAAGCGCCGGTAAATTTCGACCTGATTGCCGTCAACTTAGATCAAAAGCAACCGGATTTTCCCGAACACGTATTACCGACATATTTGCGCGCCATAGGCGTGCCGTTTCATGTCATCGAGCAAGATACGTATAGCGTAGTCAAACGGGTAGTCGCCGAGGGCAAGACGATGTGCGGCGCTTGTTCGCGTTTTCGCCGAGGCATTTTGTACGACTTTGCTGAGCAGCATGGGGTAACAAAAATCGCTTTAGGCCATCATCGAGACGATATCGTTGAGACCTTGTTTCTGAATATGTTTTTTGGCGCGAAATTAAAGGCCATGCCGCCAAAACTGCGCAGCGACGATGGGAGAAATATCGTCATCAGGCCGCTGGCTTACTGTAGTGAAGCAGATATTGAAAAATACGCGGCGGAGCAAAACTATCCGATCATTCCGTGCAATTTATGTGGCTCGCAGGATAATTTGCAAAGGGTGCAAATCAAGCGGATGTTAGCTGATTGGGAGCGCCAGCAACCCGGTCGAATTGAGAATATTTTCCGTAGCATTCAGTCGGTCTCGCCGTCACACCTAGCCGATACGAACCTGTTCGACTTCCACGCATTATCCGGCGGTCAACAACCTTCGGTCGGCGCTGTTGAATGGCTCTTAGATGCGGAACGTTTAAATTCCTAAATCGAAGCCTGGTCGCCGAATTTCTCTTTCACAGATCGGCGAAGAATTTTTCCGATATTAGTTTTCGGCAGATCCTCAACGAACTCGACATGCCGAGGGATCTTATACCCAGTCAAATGCTCGCGGCAGTAGTCAATTAATGCCTCGGCGGATAGTTCAGGATCCTTTCTGACGACGACTATTTTCACCGTTTCCGTCGTCTTTTCGTCACTCACACCAATTGCTGCAGCTTCCGCAACTCCTGGGTGCGAAACGACAACGTCTTCGATTTCATTCGGGTAAACGTTGAACCCTGACACGAGGATGAGATCCTTTTTGCGATCGACGATTTTAAAGTTGCCATCCTCACGCAGGGTTGCGATGTCCCCGGTGCGCAGCCAACCGTCGTGATCCAGTACCGACGCCGTTTCTTCCGGTCGCCGCCAATATCCTTGCATGACCTGAGGCCCGCGGACATACAGTTCACCGGGCTGATCGAATGTCGCGACTTCCCCGTCGTCGGCGATAATCTTGCATTCGGTCGACGGCAGGGGATACCCGATACAGCCGCTAAATTCCTCTGTGTCGAAAAGATTCGCGCACACAACGGGACTCGCCTCGGTTAATCCGTAACCTTCGGAGATCGTTTTACCGGTAGTTCTGCGCCATTGATCGGCAACTACCGTTTGTATTGCCGCGCCACCGCCACTCGAATATTTCAAATTCGAAAAATCTACACTGGCAAAATCTTTGTGCTCTAGCAACGATTTAAATAACGTGTTTACGCCACCGATTCCGCTGAATCGGATTTTTCGAATTTCCTTTACGAATCGATTCGTGTCTCTCGGATCGGTAATGAGATAATTTAGTCCCCCATGCTGAAAGAACACTAAGCAATTCACGGTCAAAGCGTAGATGTGATAAAGCGGCAGCGCTGTGATGACGATTTCCTCGCCTTCATCAATGGAATCGCCGAACCAGGCTGAGACTTGTCGGATGTTGGCAACCAGATTGCCGTGACTCAGCATTGCGCCTTTCGATACACCCGTTGTGCCGCCCGTATATTGGAGAAACGCCAGGTCGTTTGGTGCAATACTCGGTGGGTCGAGATGGAGTTCTCGGCCGATCTTTAGTGCGGTTTTAAATGCGACGAGGTCCACGCCAACAGACCTGTGCAGCGGAGCCCCACGTCGACGGGCAATCCGATTAAATATCGTCGATTTCGGAAACTTAAGTAAGTCACCAATTTCGCTGGTGATGACACTTTCTAGGCTCGTGTCGCCGGCGACCTTTTGTACAGTTTGCAACATAGCACTGAAAACGACGATAGATTTCGCACCGGAGTCCACGAGTTGGTGACGTAGCTCCCGTGGCGTGTATTCAGGATTCGTACTTACGACGATACAACCGGCGCGTAAAATACCGAGCATTGCGATGGGATACTGCAATGTATTGGGCATCATGATTGCGACTTTATCGCCGGGCCGTAGATTCAGATCTTGTTGTAAGTACGCGGCAAAAGCGCGGGACAATATATCGACGTCAGTAAACGTTAAGTAGGTTGAATAGTTTCCAAACGCTTTGCGACGGGCAAATTTCCCGCAGGCATTCGCACACAAAGTAACTAAGTTGGTTGCATCGTTTAGGACAATCTCGTGGGGGATATCAGGAGGGTATTTAGATAGCCAAATTTCTTTTTTCACAGGTGTAAGACACGCTGATTAATTAGGCGGTCGATTATATCGCTGAATTCTCTTCTCCGACATTTTTCCGACCGGTAGGTAAGGAGGTATCTCCGCGTTCTAAGCACGTTTCATTTTCTCGATCGACGGGGACACGTAGGAATCGCCATTGTTGAATCGTTGATTCGAGGATTGCAGGGGCGTGCAATGCTCGCGACCGGGACGATAGTTTAAGCGTTGAGTTCTGGGGTGTCGTTTACACCGAGGAGATTGCGTATATTTTCCGCGTGCTGGATATAAATTTGAGCCAAACCGGTGAAATCAAGCGGGTCTAGTCGATCAAGTTCTTTCAACTTGAGTTCGAAATACGCTAAGTCGTCGCTCAGTTGTCGGCGTCGTTCATCAAGCTCATCTTGAAAAAATGCGACGTTGTGGGCCAGCGGTGCAATCGATATTGCTTCGCCATCGACCATTTGGGTGGCTTGCTCTTCATGTAGGGACATTAATTTTCTCCTTGCCCAATCCAAAGCAGAATCGGTGCCAAGTCGGAAGAAAATCCTAGATTATCAGCTAACTATCTGAATAATAGATATTTAATGCAAGCCGCTGAGGCGTGAACTGACGTGTATATAATGGAATCTTTGCGCGAGCGTCGCTAGAAAGCGACGTTCCTGGACACATTTTGACCAACCGAATTTCGTTGCGAGACGGATAATCCTACTAAGATTGAAGCATATCTTTTAGGCTAGAAAGGGTCTTCTCGCCGGTGATCCGACCGTCCGGGCTACTTTCATTTTTGCCGAGCCAGATCAGATCATCGCTCGGAAGTTCGGCAATAAATCGACTTGGCGCGCATTCCTCAATTTGTCCAAAGCGACGTCGAGTCCGAGCATAGGACAGCGTAAGCGATTGTTCTGCGCGCGTAATACCCACGTAGGCGACCCGCCGTTCTTCCTCGATATCATCCGCCTCAATGCTCGACTTGTGCGGTAAAATGTTCTCTTCAAGTCCAGCAAGAAAGACATGTGGAAATTCTAAACCCTTCGCCGCGTGCAGCGTCATGAGCGCGACTTTCTCACCAATTTCTTCATCGTCTTGACGTTCGATAATGTCAAACAGTGTCAGTGCTGCAACGATATCTTGTAGCGTTTTACTTGAATCATCGGCATGCAGGCGGGCGATCCAACCATTAAGTTCCTCAACGTTATTTAGCCGCCGCCGGGCTTCTGCCTCAGAGTCGCTAGTTTGCTCGATCCAATCTCGGCAACCGATGTCAGTGACGATTTGTGAAGAAATCGTTGCTGGGTCGGAACGTTCGCTGAGTTCGTTCATCTGCACTATCCATGTGAAAAACTGGCCAACAGTTTTCGCCGCGCGACTCGATAAAGTCGCGCAGAAAGCTGGATCGTTACCCGCGGCAACTAATCGAA
>CAWLAW010000099.1:0-8123 GCA_963854885.1 Gammaproteobacteria bacterium
TAATTGGGCGGAAACAAACTATTTCGGTTTTTATAACGCCGAAGCGCATCTTAATATTGGTGTGTACGCGCTATTTCGACCAAATCTCGGCATCGTGAGCTCGACGATATGTATTAATTCCAAGCGCGCCCGCACCCCATGGGAAGCAGATTTCTGTGACTATCAAGTGGCGCTACCCATGCCGGCGAATAATTCGCTATTGGACTACGAACTTACGAATTCATTACGCGTGCGCTGCACTCGAGCGAATTGCGAATGGGACATAAGTTACGATGACGGAGAGGGTACGACAATCGACGTGCATTATCGTGCGTTGATGCCGGGATTCGATATCAACGATCCGAGCCAAGATCCGATGTGCGCGTCTGGCAGTGAAGCGGGTAAATTTTCTTGGGGAAACGCCTACGACGGTCACTTCGATCAAACGGGTCGCGTGACAGGCGAGGTGAGCGTTCGAGGCAAACGTTATGCGATCGATTGTGTGTCGACGATGGATCACTCCTGGGGGCCGCGGCCAGAACGCGGAAAACCCAATATGAGCTGGCTTCATGCACATGTCGACAATGAAACGGCGCTGCACGCAATCCTCGGTTTTGACGCTGATCGCGACGATACGCAATTAACCCTTGCGCATGGATACGCATTAGCTGGTGGGGAAGTGTTTGGACTTGCCGCCGGATCTGGCAGAGTTAAGCGGGGCCCAGATCGTTTCGCGCAGACGATCGATCTGGAATTCGAAGATAGTCGCGGTGAGTCGCATCAATTAAACGGGCAGGCGCTAACAAATTTTCCTTGGCAATGCTGGCCGAATATGATCGCTTTCAATGTGCTGGCACGCTGGCAATATGGGGAACAGGAAGCTTATGGTGAAGTGCAGGACTTTTTTGAGCTGCCGAAACTCAATCGCCTAAACGCCGAAGCCGACGTCGAGTAACAAGAGACCAATCGTCCCGATCATGGCCTTAAGTATCGTATTCTTCGATTTAGACGGTACATTAGTCGATGCCCGTGATGCGGCGTGGGAGATATTCGCCGATACAAATGCCTTATTCGAACTTGGAATCGATACCCAAGAAAAGTTTTTGGCGTTATCGGAAACGAATATTTTCTCCGCATTGTCTGAATGTTGTGTAGACGAGCAGCATGCTACGACCGTAATCGATCACTTCATGAAGAGCATTCGCGAACGTTATAACCCACCATTTATTCCCGGCATGGTCGACGTCGTGAAGCAATTCAATGCCCAAACGAGCCTGGCAATTCTATCTAGTAACATGGGTGAGACGATCCGGAGAATATTGGAAGCCGGCGGAATCGCCGAGTATTTCCCGCATATTTTGTCTGGCGACGACGAACCTTCAAAAAGAACTGCGATCACAAATTTTCTCGCCGCGAACGACGACCAGTTTGCAAAACCGCTGACCGGAGAAGAGCGTCAAAGTCGGCGGTCGAGGAATGAAAATGCTGCGTTGATTACAGATACTGTTGGGGACGTCGGCGAAGCTCTGGGCGGCGGCATACGCGTCTGTGGGGTGAGCTGGGGGATGCATAGCCGCGAGCAATTGCTGCGTGCCGGCGCTGAGTACGTTGCCGACACGCCGCCAGAATTAATACAATGGTTTAATAAGGCACGGTTTGGTGCCAATGCGAGGAGCTAAACATGTCCGGTGGAAAACTTATCGGCGAAGGCTATAACTGCTTCGAAACAGAGAAGCAGGCGCAGGGGACGGTGCTTTATTTGCCCGATCCGAGTGCCGTTATTTCGTTGATTCAAAGCGGTAAATTAAAAGATCACGTTCTCCTTGCGCAAGGTGGCACGACCACGTTTCTCGCGCCGGCACTTTCTATGGGTGCGATTGGGGTGATTACCCTTTCGGGTGCGCCCGAATCTCATTTGGGGATATTGTCGCGTGAGTTTCAAATACCCTGCATTATGACCGCTTACCTAGTATCCAGTGAGGCCCGCTACGTCACAGGCGGCGAGAACGACGCGCACTTCGACGAAGTCATCGAGGGGCTAAATGGCAAAAACGTGAGATTAAACTGCACCGATGGCGAGACAGGTCTCATCGAATTAATCGATTAATGTGAGCAATAATATGGCCGCAGACTATTTGCAACGCTACGAAGAAAATGACGATGGGCTGCGTTTCCAAGACCTCGTCTACACGGGTAATTTCGTCGGCATGGAGCCCGTACCAGACGGTATTCTCGGCGACAGAATTATGAAATCGCGCGCCACGAGCGGTGTACTCGAGCGTGTCGGTATCGATGCCGTGCGTGAAGACGAATTTAGCATCGCCGAATTAAACGATCTCAACAACTATCTCGCCTGGAATATATGGGATGTATTGGTGATGCGTGCAACCGAAGGCGCGTCCGGCATGATCCCGCGGCAAGAGTACGAGTTGCTGGCCTTGATGCACGAGTTTTATCGATGGCCGGAATTACTCGACATGACGACTACGGAAATCGGCACGCAAGGGGTAATCGATCTCGGCGCCTCATCGCGCTCTGAAATTGGAACGAAAATTAACGCGGTCCACGATTGGGCAATCGGTGCAGTCGGCTTCGGCATGGGTCGCTGTGCGTTGCTCGCCTTAGAAGCTATCAAGCCTGACGATTACATTGCGGAAAGTTCGACGATATTGAAATTTATGCAGCGGGTCTTGTGGGGCAAGCGACAAGATGGTTGGATCCTCAATTCGCAAGACCGATACCGCTGCCAAATCCACACGCCCAAATTCTTGGACTCTCTACTCCCGGCGATTGAGCCTCTCGAGCCTGGCAGTCCAGCGCACGATGCGCTGATTCACTTTAATGCGGCAGCCGAGTTGTTATCGTTTCTTGATCATTTCGATTGTCGACTCGGACTCGGTGACACAGGACCTTACGAACTACCGAATGGCAACGTACTAATTATTCGTGATCTATTTTGTAACGAGGACGCCTACCACTGGAGCGACGTTTGCGATCATGAGAACGTTCCGCACTGCTACACAGTAATACTTGAAATCGATCCCCAAGGCATGGGACTTCAAGAAATCCGTGTCAACGATATTTCAACAACATTTACTCGACCGAAGAATTATATTCCTCACGTTGTTGGCGGCGCCATATTTGTTAGAGAAAAGTGGGATACCCCAATTGCCGATGTCTACCCGGTGCCGATCGCGGAGCTGGCGCCACGCTTGACGGGTATCCAAAACGCGACATTTAAGCTGTACACGAAACTATCAAGAATGTGTCGGCGACAACTGATCACTAACGGGATGTATGTCTATTACGTCGGCATGATTCTGCCGCATTTGCGTCGCGCTGGCACGTATGAAAAAGCCTGTGTTGACTACGACTTCTGGGAAATTGATCAACGCATTTCGAATTATTACTACGAAATCGGTAAGCGAGATTTCGCTAAAGTTACGGTACCGAATAAAATTTTCTCCGGTGCCGGCTACCTGCCATTCTCGGAAAATGCGGATCGCCGGCGCTCAAAGTATTTTTGGGGATAACTCAGTGAGAGCAGAGATCTCAAGCAAACAAATCGACGGATTTAATGGTCATGGCCACTCTTTCAGCGAGAGTAACACCAACAAGTTATAGACTGTTTGTTCGGAGTCGACTGGGAGATATAATCTAGTCTGAAAGACAGCGCCTGAGGATCTTAAAGAGAAGAAGAATTTCTATCTTGAGAGGAGGATTACAATGAACGAGCAAATCCCAAAACGTGCAGATCCCTCGAAACAACCTTACGCGGGATATTACAAGCAAACTGACCGTTCCGCGCATATCGACATAGAGCTTACCCACTGTGGCCCGCAGACCCCGATGGGAGAATACATGCGTCGTTTTTGGCAACCTGTTTGCCTGTCGCAAGAATTGACCGAAGTACCGAAGGCGATACGAATTCTCAACGAAGACCTAGTCGCATTCAGAGATCGAAGTGGCAACGTTGGTGTGCTCGATCGGCATTGCAGCCATCGGGGCACATCGCTCGAATACGGAATTATTCAGCAGCAAGGCATTCGTTGTTGCTATCACGGATGGCAATTTGATGTAGACGGAACGATTTTGGAAATGCCATGCGAGCCGGGCGAGAGCCAAATGAAAGACAATGTTTTCCAAGGTGCTTACCCTGCATTTGAACGTGAAGGGTTGGTATTTGCCTACATGGGACCGCCCGAACTGAAGCCCGAGTTTGATGAATTCGACGCTTACACGTCCCCGAAAGATGGCCGCCTCGTCCCATTTACCAACGAGTATGCGTGCAATTGGCTGCAAGTATTCGAGAATTTAATTGACCACTTTCACGCGGCCACCTTGCACAACAATATGACGGTGGAAAGCGTCGATTCAGAAATTTCTGAAGGCGTAAGCTTAGGGCAAGGTTTTCGCACCATGCCGGTCATTCAATGGGAAAAGACACGCGACGGTAATGGCATGATCTTTTCTGCGGGAAGGCGGATTTCGGATGACAAAGTTTGGGTACGAATTACAGAGATGGCATTCCCAAACTTCGTCCAGACCGCTTCTGTCGTGCCGAGTGCGGCAGAACTTCGGCATACTACTGTTGGATTGACGCGCTGGCATGTCCCGGTTGACGATCACCACATGATTATTTTCGGATGGCGCCACTTCAACGACGAAATTGACCCCGATCACGTTGGCGACGAAGACGAGTGCGGAATCAATAAAGTTGATTTCTTGATCGGCCAGACGAATCACCGAACGTATTTGGAGGGTCAGCATGCGCCCGGCGATTACGAGGCGATTACGAGCATCGGAAAAATCGCGCCGCATGAGCTGGAACATCCGGGGCGCTCGGATATCGGTGTGTATATGTGTCGAAATTTACTTCGCGCGACGGTGCGCGGAGAAACACCGCTAGATTCTACCCGCAGTAGTGCGGTCGCTACCGGTGATACATTACCCGTCTACAGCGCGGACTCCGTGTTGAATGTCCCGCGCGCTGCTGAGGGAGAAGACGACGAGCTATTGCGCGATTTGGCAAATCAAGTCGTCGAAATCATGAAAGAATGCGACGGCGTGCCAAGTCACGAACGTAAAGCGCATGCGCGTAAACGTTTAGATGATATCGATGGGGGCCTGGCCGATTAGTGTTGCCGTCTAGTAAAAAAACCAAAAAAATTATCGACGGACAGCGACCAGAATAGTGCTGCTGCGCGCGAGGTCCAGTGCGCACGGCTTCGCTTTTAACTTAACCTAAACGAATTCCTAATTCATTTAGAAGGGGAGAGTATGCGCGGCGCTCAGGTATTTATGGATTCTTTGGTACTCCATGAGGTTAACTGCATATTTGGCAATCCGGGAACGACCGAGAACTCATTGCTTGATCGGCTGATTGATTACCCTCAGATTCAATACTACGTCGCGCTACACGAAGGGATTGCGGTAGGTGCGGCGAACTTTTACGCGCAAGCAAGCGGTAAAACTGCGCTTGTCAATCTACATGTCGCGCCGGGCCTCGGAAATGCGATTGGGATGATGTATGCGGCGCTGAAATCAAATTCCCCCGTTGTCGTAACGGCCGGTCAACAAGATACGCGCATGCGATTACGTAACCCGCTTTTGTCGCATGACCTCGTGGCGATGGCTGAGCCGGTGACAAAATTCAGTGCCGAGCCACAAAGTGCGGATGAAATGGGGCCGCTCATGCGACGGGCATTTAAGATTGCCAATGACGCGCCTAAAGGACCGGTCTTCGTTGCGCTGCCGGTGAATGTCATGGAACAGGAAACTTCCGTTGGCGCGACCTCAACTGGTCGGTCGCTTACCGGAGAAGCCGGGGACGAGGTGATTGCCGATGCGCTGCAAATCATAATCGAGAGTAATAACCCCTGCATCATTACTGGCGACGACCCTGCTCGCTACGGCGCATTTGATCATGTCATCGCATTGGCCGAGCTTACGGGAGCGCCCGTATTTCACGAAGGATTACGCGCCCAATTATCTTTCCCCAATCGGCATCCGAGCTACCGCGGGCGGGTGCCTTTCACCGCCAAAGAAACTGCAGCGTTATTGGCACCGCACGATCTCATCATACTGCTCGGTGGTCCATTTTTCGAAGATATATGGCACGATAATTTTAGCCCGTTTCCATTGGATGCGAAGCTGATCCAGATTGAGAATAACGCGCAACAACTTGCGTTCAATTTCCCACTAGATTTGGGCATTAATGCGGACTTGCAGGCGACCCTGGGGAAGCTAGCTGCGGCGTTAAAAAATAGCCCAGAGAAATTTAAAACTGACGTTAGCGCGCGCAACGATCAATTACTCGATGCATGCAACAAGCGACATTCCCGCTCGCGATCGGATCTGGAAAAGGTCTGGGAGCAAACTCCAATGGCTGCTTTTCGCGCGTTGCACGAGATTGCTCAATCGATTCCGCAGGGGACGATTATCGTCGATGAATCGATTACGTCATTTTCGGACGTCGCTCGGCAATTTAACTTTCAGCGACCCGGCGATTATTTCGCCGGCCGCGGCGGCGGCATCGGTCAAGGACTTGCAGGCGCTATTGGAACCCAAGTGGCGTTTCCTAACCAACGGGTTATTGCTCTATCCGGTGATGGGTCGGCGATGTACAGCATTCAGGCGTTGTGGACTGCGGTCCATCATCAGCTTCCGATCATCTTCGTGATTATGTGTAATGCCGAATACCGCGTGCTGAAACATAACCTGGATACGTATCGTCACCGCTTCGAGATTGGATTTGAAAAGCCGTATCCGCACATGGATCTTTTAAATCCGCGACTCGGATTTACCGATATGGCGAAAGGCATGGGAATGGACGGGGAAGTCGTGACCGAGGCCGTCGCAGTGGCGGATGCGCTCGACCGGGCATTGCAGACTGGCCGACCTTACTTGCTGGAAATTATCGTCGCGGGTAAGTCTTAAACGTAGATAATTTCGGACTTCATGCCGTAGAGAATGAACAACACTTCTTCTTTCTCGCGTTGATCGATTTTGTTCTTGTCCAAGGCGAGCATCGCGTCGTCTAGGACAGCGACAAATTCATCATTGTCGATATTCATTCCTTTATGCGCGGCTAGCATGTCCTTGCCGTCGTATAAGTTCGGACCACCAGTGCCGGCGATGAAAAATGTGCTGACTTGCTTTTTCACTTTAACCGGATCCGATTCTGCATACCGGGCGGATATTCGAGGATTGGCGAGATGAATATCGACGAGATCGCTTGATATTTGCGTGATAGCATCCGTTCCGCCTAATCTCTCGTAAAGGGATTTACTCATGCTATTTTGTCTCCGTAATCGTTGAAATTATCGCCACGTTACCGCGATATGTCAGCTCACGGTAGCGATCGTATAAGGCATCATCGACCGACAACGTGCGCCAGTATTCTAACAAATACACCAGCTGAGGTGTTGAACACTACGCGCGGCAGATCGCGAAAAATTCGGAAACGACGACTTTGTGCCAAAAACTAACGGGGGGATTGTTTGGTTCGCGCTATCCAAGCCTCCATCACTCAAAGCGTAATTTGGAGCCTTATCATGATCAACCATCCTGCATTCTCATCTGCAAACGTCGCTGTGATTACTGGTGCGGCAGATGGCATCGGATTTGCGGCAGCCTCTCAATTTGCGCGCTTCGGCATGAATGTCGTAATGGCGGACGTCGATGCGAAGAAATTGGCAGAATCTGTTGCGCATCTAGAGGCAGCTGCTCAACCGGGTAACGCGGCGATTGCAAGGCAGACTATCGATGTCTCGCAGTTTGACCAAGTGTGCGCGCTCAGAGATTACGCGATTTCGACATTCGGGCGGATCGATGTATTAATGAACAACGCAGGCACGAGCCAAAAAACCACCAGTTGGGGCGAACTCGATCAATGGCGGCATTTAATCGACGTAAACATGTGGGGAATTATCCACGGCATCCAAGCATTCACGGAAACGATGATTAACCAGCGCTCACCGGCCGTTATGATCAACACGGGCTCTAAGCAAGGGATTACAAATCCGCCAGGCAACCCGGCCTATAACGTTAGCAAAGCGGGCGTAAAAGCGGCCACCGAAAGTCTGCAGCATGCGTTGCGAAATACCGAAGATTGTCAGTTAAGTGCACATCTGCTGGTCCCG